>JAFIHI010000181.1 GCA_017848755.1 Nakamurella sp.
ACTCCGCGACGGGCGTATCCGCCAGGTAGGCGTCGAGCCGGCCCGAGGCGAGCGCCACGTTCACATCGTTCTGCGTCGGATAGCCGGAGGCCTGCACGGCGGGCTTACCCGCGTCGGAGCAGGTCTTCACCACGGAGTCGTCCACATTCGCCTTGGTGAGCATGTCCTGCTCGGTGGTGCCGTTCTCCGCGCCGACCTTCTTGCCGCAGAGGTCCGCGAGCGAGTTGATGTTCTCCGGGTTGCCCTTGGCGACCACGATCGACACACCCGCGTTCAGGTAGGTGACGAAGTTGACCTGCTCCTCACGCTTCTTGGTGTCGGTGAACGACGACATCGACAGGTTGTAGCGGCCCGCGTTGATGCCGGCCAGGATGCCGTCGAAACCGGTGTTCACCCACTGCGTCTTCAGACCCAGCAACTGCGCGATCGCGTTACCCAGGTCGACATCCATGCCGATCGGGTCGCCCTGACCGTTGCGCAGGAACTCGTTCGGCGCGTACGACGCGTCGGTGGCGATGGTGAGCGTGCCCTTGCCGGCGATGCTCGCGGGCACGAGTGCGGCGAGCGCATCGTCCTTGGACAGATTCAGGTTGAGCGGCTGCGGCTGCTCGGCGGACCCTCCGCTCGAACTCGACTCCGACGAAGAGCTCGATGACGTCTCGCTCGACGACGAGCTGGAGGAGGACTCGCTCGACGGCGAACTCGACGACGACAGCTGCGAGCTCGACGACGATGAGTTGGCCACCTCCGGATTCTGGGTACTGGCACCACAGGCTGCGACCATGCTGGCCACCCCGACCGCGGCGACCAGAGTCGTGACACGCGTGAAGCGCGACATCAGCGACGTCCTTTCTTGACGCATTGACAAACCGGCAGGACTCGGCGCGCCCAAGTGGCGACACCGCGCCCTGATGACCCTGCCTTGGCGACAGGTCTGAGTTGATCGTGGCATAGGACGCCGCGCGGCGCGCAGTCACGATTCGGTCACGGCACCGCCCAATCCATCACCTTCGCACAGCGCATCGACATTGCCGGCAGCGCCGATATCGGCCAGCAGCCGTCGAAGCTCGGGCACCAACTGCCGATCCGCGGGCACCCAGTCGAGCGCGTCCAGATCGTCCGGCCCGACCCAGCGCAGCGAGTCATGAACCGAGTATGACGCTGTTCCCGACCGCACTTCCGCCAGGTACGCATGCAGTTCGAGCGACCGTCCCGTGGGGGTTATCCCCAGCGTGATGGTGGGACCCAACCGCGCTCCGACCTCCGCGACGATGCCCAGCTCCTCGGCGAGTTCCCTTGCCAGGGCCGAAGTCTCGGACTCCCCCGGATCGACCTTGCCACCGGGAAGCTCCCACCTGCCGGCCAGGTCCGGCGGCGAGGTCCGCCTGGCCACGAGCAATAGGCCGCCGACTGTACCGGCACCGGCGACCACGACCTCCGCGGCGAGATCCGTGACCGGGTCCGGAACGTGCGCCGCGGCCGGATCACACATCGCCCGGGGCCCGATCCGCGCGGCCTGCGACGGGTCGAAGCGCAGCCGAACACCCTGCCCGACCTCCAGAGTGCTCCCGGTGTCCGCGACGGCGGGGAATGCGGTTTCGGCGAGAACAGCGTCATGGGCGGCGGTTTCACCTCCGGCCACGCGAGCATCGACGCGCACGGTGAGCACCTGCCGCTCGGGTCCCGGCACCGCGGTCAGGACGGTCGCGGCGATCGTTCCGGCCGGGTCCACCACGAGCGCGGCCGGCCGCAGCCCGACCTGTTCGGCGCGACCGGGAACTGCGCCGACCATCGTCCTGGTGACGCACGGCCCGCCCGCGTCTTCGACCCACCCGGGGATCACGACGCCGCAGCCGAGGAACCGAGCCGCCTCGGCGTCCTGCGGCGCCTGCCACACCTCTTGCGGCGCACCGGTTTGCACGATCCGTCCGCTGCGCATCAGCGCGATCCGGTCGGCGACGGCGAACGCCTCACCCTGGTCGTGCGTCACGAAGATGGCGGTGGTTCCCGTCGCGGCGAGCACCTCCTTCAGGTCGACCAGCAGCTGGTCGCGAAGCGCGCGATCGAGCGAGGCGAGCGGTTCGTCCAACAGCAACAGCAGCGGGCGCGGAGCGAGCGCCCGGGCGAGGGCGACGCGTTGTGCCTCGCCCCCGGACAGGGTGGCGACCCGGCGATCCTGGTAGCCGGCGAGGCCCACCATCTCCAGCAGCTCCGCGACGCGATCCGGCGCATCGGGCCGGCCGCGGAGCCCATAGCCCACGTTCCCGGCGACGGTACGGTGCGGAAACAGCACACCGTCCTGGAACATGAGGCCGAACCTCCTGCGGTGCAACGGGATCCGCGCCAGATCGACGTCGTCCCACAGCACGGAACCGCTCGCCGGCGGTTCGATCCCGGCCACTGCCCGAAGCAGCGTGGATTTGCCGCAGCCGGACGGGCCGAGCAGCGCGAGCACACTCCCGTCGGCGACATCGAGCGTGACCGCATCGACGGCCGTCACCGCCCCGAACCGCACCGTGAGGTTCCGCACGTGAAGCACCTAGAACCCCCCGATCCCGGATCCGTTCGCCGATCCGTTGCCACGGCGATTCGCCGTCAGATCGACGAGCAGCACCACGACCCCGCAGGCGGCCGCGAGGATCACCCCGGCCGCGAGGGCCATCCCCGTGTTCACCGGGCCGGGGCGGGAGATCAGCCGCCCGATCACGACGGGAAGGGTCACCGTCTCGGGCCTGGCCACGAAGGAGGTCGCCCCGAACTCGCCGAACCCGGTCGCCAGCGCGAACGCGAACGCACCGATCAGTGCTCGGGCCGCGATCGGAACATCGACGCTCGCCCACACCCGCACCGGCCCGGCACCGAGCAGCGCCGCGGCCTGGCGGAGCCGGTCGTCGGCGGCCCGCAGCACGGGTAGCACCATACGGACGACGAGCGGTGTCGCGACCATCGCTTGCGCGATCGGCACCAGCAGCGCCGACGACCGAAAGTCCAACGGGGGCTTGTCAAGTGCGATGAGGAATCCGAAGCCCACCGTCACCGCGCTGACGCCGAGCGGCAGCATCATGACGGCGTCCAGTGCCGCCGTCGCACGGCGGGCGACACGGCTCCGCGAACGGCGGGTGAGCACCATGGACAGCATCACCCCGACCGCGGTGGCAATACCTCCGGCGATCAGGGCCGACCGCAGCGAATTGACGAGGGCGGCGACGCCGGAGATGAGCAGGGCGTTGCCCTCGCCCACACCGGCCAGGTTGCGATAGTTGCTGAAGGACCAGCCGGTGGGGGTGGTCAGCGACCGCGTGACCAGGATGGCGATGGGCAGGATCAGCAGCACCATCGCGGCGGCGGTCACGACAACGGCGGGCAGGTCGGCGCGTCGGATTCTCCGGACGGTGTCGATCGCGCCGCGCAGGCGCAGTGCCGTTTCGGTCCGCCGCCGAAGCCAGGCCGCGACCACGAGAACCGCTGCTACCAGAACGATCTGCAGAATGGACAGCACCGCGGCGGTGGCCAGATCGCCGACCTGCGCGGTCTGCCGGTAGATCTCGGTCTCGATCGTGTTCCAGTGCCCGCCGCCCATCACCAGGATGATGCCGAAACTGGTGGCGCAGAACAGGAACACCATCAACGCCGTCGATGCGATCGCCGGCGTCAGCGCCGGAAGGGTGACGGTAAGAAACGCCCGCACCGGCCCAGCGCCGAGGCCTCGCGCCGCGAGGACCGGCCGATCGTCCAGGTGCGCCCACGCCGCGCCGACGGTGCGGACGACCACGGTGTAGTTGAAGAACACGTGCGCGGCGAGGATCGCGGCGACCGACCCGCCCCACCCCCAGGACCCGAGCCACCCGTGCGGCGCGAACAGGGTGTTGAACGCGAGCCCCACCACCACCGTCGGCAGCACGAACGGAACCGTGGCGAGCGCCCGGACGACGGCGCGCCCGCGAAAGTCCCTGCGGTACAACAGGAACGCACCAGGAATGCCCAGTGCGAGGGACAGCACCGCCGACGCGGCCGCCTGCGCAACCGTGAACACGATGATGCGCAAGAAGCGGGCACGGCCGAGCACACTTCCGAAGGCGCCCAGGTCCCAGCCCGCCGCCGGATGCAACCCAAGTCCGATGATGGACGCGACCGGGTAACAGAAGAAGACACCGAGCGTGAGGGCAGGCACCGCCGCGACGGCGATCAGGCCGACGCAGCGCCCAGCGGCGCCCACCCGATACGCGCGGCGGGCGACGAGCGCCGCCCCAGTCATCCCTGCATGAGGTCGGTCCACGCGGAGATCCACTGCGATCGATTCGCGTCGATGTCCGCCGTGCTGAGCGTCTCCGGATGCGGCGCGATCGGCGCGAACTTCGCCCAGTCGGACGGCAGCGGCACGGACTTGTCCACCGGATACATGTACATCTGCGCCGGAATCTGCGCCTGGAAGTCCGCGGAGAGCAGGAAATCGATCACGGTGCCGGCGGCGCCCGGATTCTTCGTGCCGGCGAGCACCCCGGCGTATTCGATCTGGCGGAAGCAGGTGCTGAGCAGCGCACCGGTCGGCGCGGTCGTGTCGCCCGCCTTCACCTCGCTCGGCGGGGACGAGGCGTAGGAGACCACCAGCGGCCGATCGCCCTTCCCGGTGGATCCGGAGAAGTCGACCGTGTACGCGTCGGTCCAACCGGAATCGATCTTCACGCCGTTGGCCTTGAGCGACTTCCAGTAGGCCTGCCAGCCGTCCGGGCCGAAGTGGGCAATGGTGCCGAGCAGGAACGCGAGGCCCGGCGACGAGGTCGACGGGTCCTCCGCGACGAACAGGTTCTTGTACTCGGGCTTGGCGAGGTCTTCGAACGTCGTTGGCTCGGCGAGGTGGTGTGCCGTGAAGTATCGGTGATCGACGTTCACGCACACATCGCCGTAGTCGGTGGCGGTGAGCCGGTGCTCAGGGTCGATCGTGTACGTGTCCGCACCCTTCGGGGCGAGGGGCGACGTGTACGGCTCGAGGACGCCCGCGGCCAGCGCCTTGCCGGCGAACGTGTTGTCGATCCCGTAGACGACGTCACCCAGCGGATTTCCCTTGGTGACGATCAGCTTGCTCACCATCTCGCCGACGTCACCCTCGGTGAGGATCTTGACGGTGATGCCGGAGTCCTTCTCGAACCGGTCGAGGACGGCGGGATCCACCGCGAACGAGTCGTCGGTGATGAGGGTGACGGTGGCGTGCTGGGTCGGACTCGCGCCGGATCCGGAGTCGGAGCCCGTACCGGACGACGAACTGCCACCGGTCGCCCCGCCACCCCCGGTCGTGGATCCTCCCGTCGCCGCCCCGCACGAGGACAGCGTCATACTTGTCACTGCGGCGAGCGCGACGGCCAGTAGTGCCGCGCGCGGAAATCCGGCGAGGCGGCGGCCGCGCCTTGCGTGTGCGGAAGTGAGATTCATTCGTGTGCCCCTTCTCTCGGGCACGGGAAGAACCGATGAGAGGACGTCCCTTCGCCGGCATGATCCGGATCAGGTTCGACGGTCCAGGGCTCCGTGCCCTGCTCTCAGTCCGGCGCACCGGACTCCCGTGTCGGTATCAAGTCTACGACACCCCGGTTCCGTCGTGCGGGTGAACGGCCTGGGTCATCGGCCCGGCAGGCCGGCTCACCTGCCCGCCGTCCCGCTTTCCGGGTATGACGATGTTCTCGCGAATGCGGTGTCTGCGAGGATCGGCGTCACATCGGACGGGATCCTGACGAGCGCGATCAACGCTCCGCTGTCCATCGGCATCTTCGTGTTGCCGTTGACGACCTCGACGATGCCGGCACCGCGCATGACGAACATGACGACGGCATCGTCGCCGTAGCGGGCGTAGAAGTCGTCGAGGGTGAACTCGGGTGCCAGGTCGACCCGGGTGACGGTCATGCCGCTGGCGACCCGCTCGGCCATCTCGGCCCGGGAAACCCATGGCGCGAACGCGAATCGCGCCGATAGGTGCCTGGCGATGTCGCGGCGTTCGACCTCGGTCCCGGTCGGGTAACCGTCGCGCCGCAGCTGATAGGTGTTGGCTTCGCCGAACACCCGCGCGAATTGGCGGGCCGCCGTCGCGTTCACCTCGTCCTCCGGGGTACATGCGATGAAGTAGCCGAGCCCGGACACGTCCAGGTCCTTCACCGCGAACTCGGACAGGATGTTGGCCGTGACGGTCGCGAGCCCCGCTCGGCGGGCGGGCGCGAGGGTCGCGCTGTTGCGCGCCACGATGAGCACCGGGATACCCATGGCGCGGAGCAGCACGGCGGCGTCGACGACCCAACTGTGGACGCCGGCGAACAGCACGCCCTGCGGATTCGCCGATGCCAGGCCCAGCCGCTCTGCGAGGCGGTTGACGCCGATGCCGTACAACGCCACCGTGCAGACGATCACGACGAAGACGAGGGGCACCATCTTCGCCGCCTGGTCGGCCAGCATCGCAAGATCCTTCGACCGGGCGAGGAGCGCGTCCCGGTCGTGCCCGGCCGCCTTTCCGGCCTGGGCGGACAGTGCTGCCGACGCCTGGCCGAAGCTCAGCGCGAAGATGCTGGTGACCGCCGCGGCGACCACTCCGCGCGGCGCCATGCCGACCAAGAGGATGCGTTCGCGTCTGGTCACCTTCGCGCCGGCGAGGCCGATCAGCACGCTCACCGGGCGGACGACGATCACCAAGGCGGCCAAGAAGATGAGGGCCGTCGGGAGCACATCGACGAGTTGCGCGGGTGTCACCCGTCCGGCCAGCACGATGAAGAGCGCGCCGACGAACAGCACCTGCAGGTGTTCCGAGCACTCGGCAAC
>JAFIHI010000182.1 GCA_017848755.1 Nakamurella sp.
CACTGCCGCTGCACCCGGAATACCGCACGCTGCCGATGGTGTGGTACGTGCCGCCGCTCTCCCCGGTCGCCGACATCGTGCATGCACAGGGCTACGACCACTCCGACCCGGACCGGGTGTTCGCCACCATCGACTCGCTGCGCATTCCCATCGACTACCTGGCGAACCTGTTCACCGCGGGCGACACCACCCTGATCCGGAAGGTGCTGCGCAAGCTGACAGCCATCCGGGCGATCCAGCGCGCGAAGCAGCTCGGCCTGCCCGTCGATGACGGCCTGGCCGAGTCGGCGGTGCCGTTCTGGCGGCGGAAGAAAACCCCGGGGTTGGCCGCGGAAGCGGGATCCGCATGAACGCCGACCCGCCCGCCGACTCCGACGCGGTGCCGGGTGAGGCGGCCGGAACCGGCACGGACACGAACATCGTCATACCCGTTACCGACCCGACCGATATGCCTGCCGACATACCTGTGGTGACAAGCGATCCGACGCTGAAGCTGGTGTCGATCCTCATGCAGTACCCGACCACGGCCCTGTTCGACGGGCTGCCGCTGCTGATCGACACGGCCGCGCAGGCTCCGCGCAAGGCCCGCGAACACCTCGGGACGTTCCTGCAGTGGCTCGGCTACACGGCACCGGACGAGGTCGCGCGGCATTACGTGAACACCTTCGACCTGCGCAAGCGGTGCGCGCTGTACCTCACCTACTACCGCTACGGCGACACTCGCAATCGCGGCATGGCGCTCATCGAATTCAAGACCGCTTACCGCACAGCGGGTTTCACTCCCGACGAGTACGAACTGCCGGACTACCTGCCGATGGTGCTCGACTTCGCGGCGCTGTGCGAACGCGGACAGCGCCTGCTGCACGGACACCGGGCGGACCTGGAACTGCTGCGACGAGCGCTGGAAGATGCGGGCTCGCCGTACGCCGAGCTGCTGGCCGCGGTCCTGGCGTCGCTTCCGGGCCTCGGTCGCCGCGAGCTCAAGCAGGTGCTCACCGCGTGGCAATCGGGGCCACCCACGGAGGAAGTCGGCCTCGAGCCTTTCGCACCACCCGAATACATGAACGGATACGGCCGACCGGCCACATCGTCCCTGCAGGAGGCCTCGCGATGAATGACGTCAGCACCTGGGCGATCCTCTTGTGGGTCGTGCTCCCCTACGCCGCCCTCGCCATCTTCATCGTCGGCCACATCTGGCGATGGCGGTACGACCAGTTCGGCTGGACCTCACGCTCCACGCAGTTGCAGGAGCGCAAGATGCTCAAGTGGGGCGGCCCGCTATTCCACTACGCCACGTTCGCGGCGATCGGCGGCCACGTGCTCGGCATCCTGATTCCGGCGAGATGGGTGTCGGGGATCGGCATTTCGGAGCACTTCTACCACTGGTTCGCCGCCATCGCCGGCAATATCGCGGCGGTGCTGGTGATCATCGGGGTCGTGGTGCTCGCGGCGCGGCGCATGTTCGTGGCACGGGTGCGGTCCGCGACCACCGGCGTCGACTATCTGGCGCTGATCCTGCTGCTGGTCATCATCCTGACGGGTATCGTGCCGACGGCCGTCAACCTGGTCGACGCGTACGACTATCGCCAGACCGTCTCGTTGTGGTTCCGCGGCCTGTTCAGCCTGAACCCGGACGTGTCGGCCATGACGACGGCGCCCTTCATCTACCAGCTGCACGCCGCGGCGGCCTGGCTGATCTGGGCGGTCTGGCCGTTCACTCGGCTGGTCCACGCGTGGAGCTATCCGCTGTGGTATCTGTGGCGCCCGTACGTGGTGTTTCGTGCCCGGAGGGCCAAGGCGCCGTCCGAGCCCGGCACCGGCGGGCGCAAGTGGCGGCGCATCGGCGTGCCGTACTGATCCGGCGCCGAACGCCGCTATTGACCTCCTTTGTCGACAATGACGGAGACCACACTTCGTGACCGCATGGTCACCGGCATTCGCACGCTGATTCCGGGCTACTTCGCGCTGGTCATGGCGACGGGCATCATGTCCGTCGGCATGGCCAACCAGAATGTGCCGTCGCTGTCGGGCGCGCTGCTGATCCTCGCGATGGCCTGCTATGTGGTGCTCGTGTCGCTCAACGTGATCCGTTTCATCAGATTTCGCTCCGCGATGCTCGACCACCTGCGCGACCCGTCGATCTCCTTCGGATACTTCACCTTCGTCGCCGGCACCGACGTGGTCGGTACGGCGCTCACCAACCGCGGCTACGTCGGCGCTGGCTTCGGTTTGCTCATCGTCGGATCTGTCGCGTGGCTCTTCCTCGGCTACGTGGTGCCATGGTCGGCCGTGCTGGGCCGCTGCCGGCAGGGTCCGATCCTGGCGAAGGCCAACGGCACCTGGTTCATCTGGGTGGTGGGCAGCCAGTCCGTCGCGGTACTCGCCGCCGCCCTCGAGCCGAACATGCTCGGCATTCGCCGGGAACTCGCCATCCTCGCTATCCTGTCGTGGTCCGTCGGAGTCTTCCTGTACGCGGCCGCGGGGATCTTCGTCGCGGCGCGCATGATGCTCTTCCAGCTCGGCCCCGAGGACCTGAACCCGCCCTACTTCGTGGCCATGGGCGCGACCGCGATTACCGTGGTCGCCGGCGCCCGCATCGTCGAGATGGCAGACGCGCCCATGGTGGCCGCGACGCGCGGCCTGGCCGCAGGCATGTCGGTGGTGTTCTGGGCGTTCGGCACCTGGCTGGTTCCGGCCCTGGTCGTCGCCGGCGTGTGGCGCCATCTCGTGCACAAGATCCCGCTGCGGTATACAGCCCCGCTCTGGAGCGTGGTCTTCCCGCTCGGCATGTACGGGGTCGGCTCGCACTATCTCGGCCACGCCGACAACCTGCCCATCGTCAAGGCGATCGGCGACATCGAGATCTGGTTGGCGGTAGCCGTCTGGCTCGTCACGTTCCTCGGCATGCTTGCCCACCTGACCCGAACCGTGCTCCTGCCGCCGCGGGTGGTGGCCTCCGCCACAGTGTGAGCGCATCGTATTTTCACGGACTCTCGACGTATAAAATAGCTGCGTGCGGGCACCGTGGTCACCCCCGTCTCGTCGGTGCCCGCACTCTGGCCGTCGGAGGCTTGCGCGGTACGATCTTTTCGCGTCGAAGGGAGTCCCTCGTGACCTACGTCATCGCCGAGCCGTGCATCGATGTGATGGACCGCGCGTGCGTCGAGGAGTGCCCCGTCGATTGCATCTACGAGGGCGGGCGCTCGCTCTACATCCACCCCGATGAGTGCGTCGACTGCGGCGCGTGCGAGCCGGTCTGCCCGGTCGAGGCAATCTTCTACTTGTATGACGACCCCGCGAACTCGCAGATCTACACCGACGACAACGCGCGCTTCTTCACCGACACCCTGCCGGGCCAGGACGGCCCGCTCGGATCCCCCGGCGGCGCCGCCAAGGTCGGCCC
>JAFIHI010000183.1 GCA_017848755.1 Nakamurella sp.
ATGTCTCCACCCGGGCCGTTCAGGTGCGGCTCCACCACCTGCAACACGAATCCGGCAGCGGCCGCCGCGTCGAACGCGTTCCCGCCGCGCTCCAGGATCGCCATGCCGGCGGCCGACCCGAGGTAGTGCGTCGAGGCCACCATGCCGACATGGCCCTGCAACTCCGGACGAGTGGTGAAATCTGGCACGAACGTCAGTATGTCCCAGCGGCCGAGTCCCGGCCCCTCACCCCGAGCCGCCATGTCCCGCGGCCGTCCGCGCTCGGGCTATGATGTAGCAGCTGGCCACAGCCCATTCGGGGTCACAGCGTCTCTCCAGACGAGGAATTCACCGCGGCCAGGGCCGCGCAGTCGATCATGCGGCGACGGTGACTGCCACCAACTGCGGAGCACCAGCCTCGTCAGGAACGGCTTCGCCGTCAGCCTTCAGGCCCGCGATATGCACTTCGATGGCCTCGATGGCACGCTGCTTGCATTCTTCGACGGTGCCGCCGCGAGTGAAGCAACCCGGCAGCGCCGGAACGGTGACGTAGTAACCGCCTCCATCCTCCGGTTCCACCACGATCGTGTATGTGCGCATCTTCCTCATTCTTTCACAGCGCGCTTCGAAACTCCTCGACCGACATTTCGGCCTGGCTCAGAATCGATCGGAGCAGGCCCGGCCCGATGACCTCACCCGCATGCACGGGCACCGTGACGCGGCCACCTCGATCGGGGTGCTTGAGCTGAACGTGTGAACCTCTTTGCGCCACCACGGTCCAGCCCAGCCGCGTAAATGTCCGCACGATTCTTTTCCCGCTGATCAGCGGTAGTGGTGGCATGGGCAAACGGTACGGTGCCACACTGACACCGGGCCCGACCCCGTGGCTGCCTGGGGAGGCTCGTCCTCGCGGAAGGTGTCGAGGATGGACTGCGAGCCCACAAAATCACCTCGGTGCGACCGATACGCGGTACGGATCGCATGCTCAAGCTGGGCACGGCGCATCAGGCAGCCCCTGCCAGAACTTCGCGACGTTCGTGCGATGCCGCGCGGCCCTGTACCGGCGTGACGCCTATCCCCGAGGCCTGTCTCCGCGTCCGAACCGTTGGTCCGGTGCTGTCTTCTCCTATGACGATGCAGCGGCCTCGCGCGGGTTCAGGATGATGGGGCCGCCGTGGCCCGCGCTTCTGCCAGTGCCTCGTCGGCCCAGTCGACCTGCTGCGCAGTCCCCCACCGCCCGGCAGCGTCGCGGGCGCGCTCGAACGCCGCGATCGCGTCGGTGCGACGGCCAGCACCGAGCAGTGCCCACCCGAGATTGTTGTGCAGGCTCACCCGCCAGCGCAGCGTACGGGCGTCGGACACACCTTCAAGGATCTCCAGCGCGCGCTGCGTCCAGTACTCGGCCGCGTCGGGCTCGGCGATCGCCAGCATGTGCACCGAGTCGACGTGGAGAAAGTCGAGCCCGGCTGCTGCCGCCCCTTCGGCGGCCTCTCGGAACAGCGCCGCCGCCGCAGCGGGGTCGCCCGCGGAGTTGCGCACCCGGCCGCGCTCCAGCGCGACCCGCACCGCCACGACGGGCGCGGAGGCATGCACGGCGCCGAGGACGACGTCCGCCTCCTCGAAGCGCTCCTGCAAGCCCAGCGCCCGCGCCACCTGCGTCTGCAGCTCCGCGCGAGCGACAGCATCGTCTTCTGTTTCCGCCGCGTCTCGCAGCCGCCGCTCCGAACCCGACGGATCCGAGAAGTCCCACAGGTCATCAAGTTCCGCCTGCGCCAGCGCCATGCCGAGATCGTAAACGAAGCGTCCGAGGGCAGTGCAGACTTCGCCGTCCCGCCACGCACGGTTGCGCTCGAAGCCGGTGAGTTCGGCCGGCACGCCGGAGTTGGTGGGTTTCGTGACGATCCGGGATGCGTCGCTTCTGCGGCAGGAGGTGTTCGTCCGGATGACGGATCGGACATACGCGATGCGCACCTCGATGGCCCCGATAGCACTCTGCTGGCACTCTTCGTCGCCGCGGCCGGGAGTTACGGCGCGGTGTGCTGCTGGGTGTCGAGTACGGTTGCGAGCGCGTCTAGGGCGGCCGGCACTATCGAGTAGTAGGCCCAGACGCCTCGCTGCTCGCGGTGCAGGAGGCCGGCGTCGACGAGGACTTTCAGGTGGTGGGACACGGTCGGCTGGCTCAGCCCCAACGGTTCGATAAGTTCGCACACGCACGCCTCGCCGCCAGCGTGGGCGGCCACGATGCTCACCAGCCGCAGCCGGGCCGGGTCACCGATCGCCTTGAACACCCGCGCGACGGAGACCGCGGTCGCCGCGTCCAGCGGCTCGCGTACCAGCGGGGAGCAGCACACCGTCGACGGTGTCACGGCGAGGCTGGTAGGCGTCATGTCAGCAGTATGGCACGAGACATTGACAACTGTCGATGTCTTGGCCCATAGTCGTCAATGCATCGACAGCCATCGATCCCTTGGAGAGGGAAAGCCATGACGACCACATCCGGCAGTAGCGAGCTTCGGGACACGGTTCGGGACCGGTATGCCGCCGCGGCACGAGCGGTCCGCGACCGCACCGCACCGGGCTGCTGCGGACCGGCAGACGCGGCCCAGACCGACTGTTGCGGCCCGGCCGCCGTCGCCGAGGAAGACGTGTTCGGCGCCAGCCTCTACACGCCCGGCGACACCGAGGGCCTGCCGGAGGAGGCGGTGCTGGCCAGCCTGGGCTGCGGCAACCCGCTCGCGGTCGCCGATCTGTCCGAGGGCGAGCGGGTGCTGGATCTCGGGTCCGGCGGCGGCATCGATGTGCTGCTCTCGGCCCGCCGGGTCGGCCCGACCGGTCACGCCTACGGGCTGGACATGACCGACGAGATGCTCGATCTGGCCCGTGCCAACGCCGCCAAGGCCGGCGCAACGAACGTGGAGTTCCTCAAGGGGCACATCGAGCAGATCCCGCTGCCGGACGCCGCGGTGGACGTGGTGATCTCCAACTGCGTGATCAACCTGTCGACCGACAAGCCGGCCGTGCTGGCCGAGATGTTCCGGGTGCTGACCCCGGGCGGGCGGATCGGCATCTCCGACGTGGTCGCCGAGGACGACCTGACACCGTCCGACCGGGCCGCGCGGGGCTCCTACGTCGGCTGTATCGCCGGGGCGCTGTCCCGCACCGAGTACCTGGACGGGCTCGCCGCCGCCGGTTTCACCGACGCGCAGGTGATCTTCACCCACGAGACGGCGCCCGGCATGCACGCCGCGATCATCCAGGCCGTCAAACCGGTCGGCGACCACCGCTGATCTCGGCGCACACGGTATCGGGAGTGCGATCATCATGACGACCACCACGGGCCGGGATCGGGTGCTGGGCAGGCTGTCCGGCCTGGACCGGTTCCTGCCGGTGTGGATCATCGCCGCGATGGCCGCCGGCCTGCTGCTCGGCCGGTTGGTGCCCTCCCTGCCCGCGGCGCTGGACGCGGTGCGGGTCGGGTCCGTGTCGATCCCCATCGCCCTCGGGTTGTTGGTGATGATGTATCCGGTGCTGGCCAAGGTCCGCTACACCCAGACCCGGGACATCACCGCCGACCACCGGCTGATGGCCTCGTCCCTGCTGTTCAACTGGGTGATCGGCCCCGCGCTGATGTTCACCCTCGCCTGGCTGATGCTCCCCGACCTGCCGGAATACCGCACCGGCCTGATCATCGTCGGGCTGGCCCGGTGCATCGCGATGGTGCTGATCTGGAACGATCTGGCCGGCGGCGACCGGGAGGCCGCCGCCGTCCTGGTCGCGCTCAACGCGATCTTCCAGGTGGTTGCATTCGGGGCGCTGGGCTGGTTCTACCTGCAGGTGCTGCCCGGCTGGCTCGGCCTTCCCACCACCCTCGCCGCCTTCTCCCTCGGCGCGATCACGGTCAGCGTGCTGGTGTTCCTGGGCATCCCGCTGCTGGCCGGAGCGCTCACCCGCGCCGTCGCAGAGCGGACGCGCGGCCGCACCTGGTACGAGACGACGTTCCTGCCTAGGATCGGGCCGCTGGCCCTGTGGGGATTGCTGTTCACCGTGGTCGTGCTGTTCGCCCTGCAGGGCGGGCAGATCACCACCCGGCCGTGGGACGTGGCCCGCATCGCCCTCCCCCTGCTCGGCTACTTCGCCCTCACCTTCGGCGCCTCACTGACGCTGGGGCATCGACTGCGGCTCGGCTACCCCAAGTCCACCACCCTCGCATTCACCGCCGCCGGCAACAACTTCGAGTTGGCCATCGCGGTGACCATCGGCACCTTCGGCGTCACCTCCGGCCAGGCGCTGGCCGGCGTGATCGGTCCGCTGATCGAGGTGCCTGTCCTGGTCGCCCTGGTCTACCTGGCGCTCTGGGCCCGCCGATTCTTCCCCCCAGAAACCCACACCGTCAGGCATCCAGAAGGAACACCGTTATGACCCCGAACCGCCGACCAGCGATGACCACCGCACCCAGCGTGCTGTTCGTCTGCGTGCACAACGCCGGGCGACGACGTTACGGGAAGTCGGGTTGCCCGAGGGTGAGCTGGGCCCGGTGGTGGCGGTAGTGCAGGACCGGATAGCGATACACGTCCAGCAACGTCATGAATGACGTGAAGTACGGATCCCAGCCGACCGGGAACGGCATTCCACGCGTCAACGCCTGCTCCGGCTCGCTCGCCAGCCCGGCCATCAGCCCAGCAACGGTCCTGTCGCACAGCCAGCCCATCCGACCGGCGTTGAACACCAACGCCCCGGCACAAGAGCCCAGGAAGTTCACCACATGGAACGGTCCCACCCCGGCGTTCAGGAGCCGCGCGAAGGCCCGGCCGACCGGAGCGGGCAGCCGGCCCACCAGCCGCACCAGCGGTAACAGCCGTCGCACCACCAGGAAGCCGAATACCATGTGGAACAACAACTGCTCGTTGGTCCACCGGGTCCCGCTGCTCGACGCGCGCAGACCAGCCGTGCTGGCCCCAGCCAACAACGCATGCAAATCCCGGCAGCACCCTGCCAACTGCCCCGCGATCACTGCCCGGGATTCATCCGCGCCGCCCGCCGACACCATGGCTCATTCTCGCAGAACGCCAACCCGACCACCGGCCCGCCAACGCCGGATCAGCCCCGCCCCGGATATGACGGGTGACCGCACCAGCACCGGAGCGGCGCGAACTCCGTCATAGGCGATCGCCCAGGTCGATGACGCGATCACAGACCGCGGCAGCATCGTCGCGGTGCGAGACCATGACGATGGTGCGGTCGGGGCATGCGGTCACCACATCGGCCAATACGGCGAGTGCGGTCGGATGGTCCAGGTGCGCGACCGGCTCGTCCAGCAGCAGCACCGGGCGGCCGGACAGTACCGCGCGGGCGAGGCCGAGCCGCGCGCGCTCGCCACCGGACAGGTCGCGGTGGCCGGCACCGATCATGGTGCCGAGGCCCTCGGGCAGCTGCGCGAACCACGGGACGAGCCCGGCGTCGCGGATCGCGCGCTGCAGGTGCGCATCGGTCGCGTCGGGCCGTGCGAGCAGCAGGTTCTGCCGCAGGCTGGTGGCGAACACGTGCGGCTCGTCATCGAGGATCGCGAAGTGCGCACGGACCTGTTCGAGATCGAGGTCCAGGGCGCTGTTCCCGTCGATTGTGTACCGCCCGGCGCTCGGGTCCAGCCCGCGTGCGAGCACGGACAGCAGCGTGGTCTTGCCGCAGCCGGACGGGCCGACGATCATGACGCGTTCGCCGGGGTCGAGACGCAATGTCAGCGGGCCGAGGTCCGGCCGGTTCCCCGCGCCGGGGTGAGCATCGGACCTGGCGTCCGGCACGCCCCACGAGGCGGTGAGATCGATGAGTTCGAGTATGGGCGCGGGCCGTACGTGCGCCCTCGCTTTGACCGGCACTGTTGCCGAGGCCACGGCCGGCGTCGCTTCTTGGCCCGGTACCGTCACTGCGTCCGTCACTGCGGCTTGCGCCACTGCGGGCGGCTGAGAGAGCAAGCGGCGCACGCGATGTCGCGCAGCCGTCGACCGGGCCAGCGACGTCATCGCGTCGGGCACCGCCACCACGACCTCCCCCAGCGCGATCGGTGTCACGACCAATAGGGCGGCCACTGGCGCCGTCACCACGCCCTGCCGGACCGCCGTGAACGCGATCACCGCCACCGCGACCGCCGCCACCGCGACCGCGACGGTGGTGAGCGCGGTATCGATCGCGCGGCCGGCTGCTTGCCGCCGCACCGCCCCGCGCAGCGCACGATGATCGGCCGCGAGCCGCGCCAGGATCGCCGGCCCGGCGCCGATCGCCCGCAGCTCGTCGGCATGGTGGGCGGCGAGCAGCGCCGACTCCGCGACAGCCGCGCGCCCGGCCAGCACGGCGGACTGTGCCCGCGTCTGCACCCACCAATCGACGGCCCCGACCGCCGCCACGGCGACCAGCAGGCCGGCGATGGCCAGGCCCGCAGCCGGGAGCAGCAGCCCCGCGACGCCCGCGGTCACTGCGCAGCCCACTCCGGTCGCGATCATCGGCACTGTGACGCGGACCTGCGCGTCCACCTGGTCATCGAGGTCCGAGACGATCGAGGTCAGCATCTCGGAGCGCCGCCGCCGGCCCAGCCGCGCCGGGGTGAGCGGAATGAGGGCGGCGAAGAGGCGCGCCCGCCGGGAGGTGAGATCGGCCAGCGCCGTGTTGTGGGACGCGATCCGCTGCACGTAGCGAAGGCCCGGGCGGGCGATGCCGAACGCGCGAACCCCGACGATCGCGACCATCAGCGTCAGGATCTGCGGACGTGCGGCTGCGGAGACGATTAGCCAGCCAGCGGTGGCGGTCAGCGCGATGCCGCAGGCCGCGGCCAGGCCCGCGACGACGCAGGACCGCACCACCCCCCCGGCGGGGGGTCGTGCGCCTCGTGTCGCGGCGGGTTCGTGCGTCGGCTGCGCTGTG
>JAFIHI010000184.1 GCA_017848755.1 Nakamurella sp.
CCGATCTGCCGTTGTCGTTCGCCCGCTGGCATCACACCACGTCATCACCCCGCACCGCCACAACAAGGAAGAGATCACGATGGCCGTTCGCAAGGTTGCCCTGCTGACCGCCGGCGGGTTCGCCCCCTGCCTCTCCTCGGCGATCGGTGGACTCATCGAGCGGTACACCGAACTCGACCCGTCGATCGAGATCATCGCCTACCGGCACGGATACCAGGGTCTACTCGCGGGTGACAGCATCACCGTCACCGACACGGTGCGGCGTCACGCCGCCCTGCTGCACGAGTTCGGCGGCTCCCCCATCGGTAATTCCCGCGTGAAGCTCACCAACGCGAAGGATCTCGTGAAGCGCGGGCTGATCAACGAGGGCGACGACGCGCTCAAGGTGGCCGCCGACCAGCTCACCGCCGACGGGGTGGACGTCCTGCACACGATCGGCGGCGACGACACCAACACCACCGCAGCCGATCTCGCTGCCTACCTCGCCAAGCACGACTACCCGCTCACCGTGGTCGGGCTCCCCAAGACCATCGACAACGACGTGAAACCGATCAAGCAGACGCTCGGGGCGTACACGGCCGCCGAGCAGGGCGCGATCTACGCCCGCAACATCGTCGCGGAGCACAACTCGGGCACCCGAATGCTGATCGTGCACGAAGTGATGGGGCGCGGTTGCGGGTGGCTCACCGGGGCGACCGCGAAGGCCTACCGCGATTGGCTGGACACCCGCACCTGGCTGCCGGAGATCGGGCTGGCGCGCGAGGCCTGGGACGTGCACGCGGTGTACATCCCGGAGCTCCACATCGACCTCGATGCGGAGGCCACGCGGCTGAACAATGTCATGGACACCGTCGGCAACGTCACGATCTTCCTCTCCGAAGGCGCCGGGACAGCAGAGATCGTCGCCCAGCTCGAAGCCGCCGGGGATCCGGTCGGGCGTGACGCGTTCGGGCATGTCCGGCTCGACGAGATCAACCCGGGCGCCTGGTTCGCGAAACAGTTCGGCAAGAGGCTACGCGCCGAAAAGGTCATGGTGCAGAAGTCCGGGTACTTCTCGCGATCCGCCGCGGCCAACGCCGAGGATCTTCGCCTGATCAAATCGATGACGGACCTCGCCGTCGATTGCGCGCTGCGCAGCGAGTCCGGCGTCATCGGTCACGATATCGAGCGCGGGAATACATTGCGAGCCATCGAGTTCCACCGGATCGCGGGCGGCAAGCCGTTCGACACCTCGGAGCCGTGGTTCCCCGACATGCTCGCGGCGATCGGCCAGACCGCCGGCTGACCCGCCGTGAACGTGCCGCAGCCAACACGCCGGCGCAGCACCCGCCGCACCGCCCGCCGGGACGCCGGCCCGCCCGACATACCCGCCCGAACCACCGCGACCGATCCGCCGGGCCCAAAGCCGACCCAGCTAACCCAGCCGTTCCAGGCACCCGTCCAGGCCCCTACCGCCGATGCGCCCCCCGCGAAGCGGCCGAATGAGACACCAAGCCGAGACGAGCAGCGCGCGCAGCGCTCGGACCGCGCGCTGCGCCAACTGACCGGTCACCGAGCCACACAGCTCCCCCCGGCCGTCGCCATGCGAGCGCGTGAAGCGGGCCGCCCCTCGGCGGCCGACATCGCCGCCGCCGAGGCCGAGTTGGTGATCGTGCGGCGCTATTACGTGCCGCCGGGCGAATCCGCAGCCGATGCGTCGAGCGCACGGCGTGCACGGTCGGGCGCTACGAGCTCGCGCGGCTCACGAAGCGCGCGCCGCGATCGTCAGGACGGCACGACGGGCGCGACCGGGTCGGCCTCGTAATCAGCGAGTTGGGCGATACGCCGCGCGTGCCTCGACTCACCCGAGAAGGGCGTCGCGAGGAACAGCTCGACCAGAGCCGCAGCCGTCTCCTCGTCGTGCATCCGCGCGCCGACCGCCACCACGTTCGCGTCGTTGTGCTCCCGCGCCAGTCGCGCGGTGTCCGGATTCCAGGCGAGCGCGGCACGCACCCCGCGCACCTTGTTCGCGGCGATCTGCTCACCGTTGCCGGAACCGCCGATCACCACGCCCAGGCTGCCCGGATCCGCGGCGACCCTCCGGCCGGCTTCGATGCAGAATGCGGGGTAGTCGTCGTCGGCATCGTAGCGATGTGCCCCGACGTCAACGGTCTCGAAACCACGTTCGGCCAGGCGCCACAACAGGAACGCCTTCAGCTCGAAACCCGCATGATCGCTCGCCAGATAAACACGCATGGTCCCTAGTGTCCCCCATCGTCCCGGCCGGGCCGCCCATGACGGCCCATGACGAGGTTCTAGGGCACCACCATGACCGGGAACTTTTGGCTGGAAACCACCGCGTGGGACACCGACCCGCTCGCGATCCTGTGCAGGAACTGCGCGAAGCCGCTATGTCGCTTGCCGACCACCAGACATGCGGCATCGCGTTCCTCCGCGATGCGAATGAGCTCGGCGGCCGCGTCCCCGCTGGTCGACACGAGCTCCCAGGAGACGTTCGTCAACTCGCCGCTCGCGGCAAGATCCGCCGACAGCGCCGCCTCCACCGCTTCCTCGGCGTTGTCGTCGAGTTCGACCTCCTCGGGGATCGGCACGTAACCCTCGACGAGCGGAACGGCGCGCCGACGCACGTGCACGGCCACAATCGGCCGACCCAACGACCGGGCGAGGAACACCGCCGCGTGCAGCGGCCGGCGACACGCCGCGACATCGTCCACCCCGACTACCACCGGGCCGCTGCGCAGGTAGGGCGGCAGCGGCACGCCGAACGGGCTGGTGGCGCGCTCGGCTACCGGCGGGACCTGCGCGACGCTGCCGGCCCCTTCCGGCTCACCGACCGCTGGCGCGTCTAGTCGCTGTTCATGGGGGAGCGCTGCCATCGGGCACCTCCGTGGGTGTCTGGACGCGGTCCGCGAAACCTCGGTTCGAGCGTCGCGGAACTGCGCCGCGGTGTGTATCTACAGTGACACACCCCACAGCGTTTTGCCCAACGCTTTACTCTCGGCGCGGATCTGCATCGATGCAGCGGCGCGAACAGCGTCATACGCGGATGGAACCCTGTTCAGGCACCCGAGGCAGTCGTCGCGACCTGCGGTGACTCGGTGCGCTCCCGCTTGAGCTCGAAGAAGTAGGGGTAGGACGCCAATTCGACCGTCGCATCCCAGAGGCGCCCCGCCTGTTCACCCGTCGGAATCCGCGTGATGACGGGGCCGAAGAACGCCACCCCGTTCACATGGATAATCGGGGTCCCGACACCCTTACCGACCGGGTCTATCCCGGCGTGATGGCTTGCGCGCAGAACGTCGTCATATTCGGTGCTCCGCGCGGCGTCGGCGAGTTCGGGGGGCAACCCGAGTTCGGCCAGCGACTCGTCGATGACGGCCGCGAAGTCCTTGTTGCCCTGGCCGTGCACGCGCCGGCCCATGGCTTCGTACAACGGGCCGAGGATGTCGTCACCGGCCTTGGCGGCAGCGGCGATGGCCACTCGCGGCATCCACCACACGTCTTTCTCCATGTGCTCGGCGAGCCCTTCCTCGGGCACTTGGTCCTCGTTGAGCACACCGAGACTCATCACATGCCAACGGATGTCGATATCGCGCACCTTCGCGACCTCGACCAACCAGCGCGACGTCGCCCAGCAGTAGGGACACAGCTGGTCAAACCACAGCTCGGCAACCGGCCGGCCCCCCTCGGCCGCATGCTTGCTGGCGTCCGCCATACCGTGATTCTCGTGGGCCATGAATCCTCCCGACTTGCACCTTGACGGCCCGGCTGCCGCCGGTCCTGTCCGGGTCAACCCGGTAGGCCGTAGGGTTGTTCCTGGCGGCGCCGCGAACGTGGCATGGGTCACGTTGCTCGGGTCGCTCCGGGCGCTCATCCATGCGCCTTGCCACGCCCCTCACCGCTACCTCCGGAAGGACGACGCCGTGCCATCGACCCCCAACCTGACCCGTGTCCAGGCCGCGGAGCGCGCCGCGCTGCTAACGATCCGCAGCTACTCCGTCGACCTGGACCTGACCGACGGCTCGGGCGGCCCCGGCACCACGACGTTTCGGACGCGGTCGGAGGTCGCCTTCGCGGCTGTCGAGCCGGGCAGCTCGACGTGGATCGATTTCGTCGGCGACTCCGTCATGTCGGCCACCCTCAACGGACGACCGTTGGACATCTCCGGTTGGACCGGCGAGGGCGGGCTGGTGCTCCCCGATCTGTTGGCCGAGAACGTTCTCGTGGTCGAGGCTGTGGGCACCTACATGAACACCGGCGAGGGGCTACACCGCTTCGTGGACCCGGTCGACGGCGCGGTGTACCTGTACACGCAGTTCGAGACGGCCGACGCGAAGCGGTTGTATGCCTGCTTCGACCAGCCGGATCTCAAAGCGGAGTTCACCTTCCGGGTCACGGCGCCCGGCGATTGGCAGGTCGTGACGAACGGCGCTCCGGTGGACGCCGCCCCGCTGGAGCACGGCGCGCGGCGACACGCGTTCGCCACGACGGCGAGGATGAGCACCTACGTCACCGCGCTCGTCGCCGGGCCTTATCACGTGGTGCGCGACCATCACGACGGCATCGATCTCGGCATTTTCTGCCGCGCGTCACTGGCCGAGTTCCTCGACGCGGAGCGGCTTTTCGCGGAGACGAAGCAGGGATTCGACTACTTCCACGGCATCTTCGATGTACGGTACCCGTTCGGGAAGTACGACCAGCTATTCGTCCCGGAGTTCAATGCCGGGGCGATGGAGAACGCCGGCGCCGTCACCTTCCGAGAGGAGTATGTGTTCCGGTCCAAGGTCACCCGGTATCTGTACGAGCGCCGCTGCGAGACCATCCTGCACGAGATGGCGCACATGTGGTTCGGCGACCTCGTCACGATGCGCTGGTGGGACGATCTGTGGTTGAACGAATCCTTCGCGACCTGGGCGTCGGTCGTCGCGCAGACCGCGGCGACGGAGTACCGGTCCGCGTGGACGACGTTCGCGAACGTCGAGAAGTCGTGGGCCTACGACCAGGACCAGCTTCCGTCGACGCATCCCATCGCCGCGGACATCGTCGACCTGGAGGCCGTCGAGGTGAACTTCGACGGAATCACCTACGCCAAGGGCGCGAGCGTGCTGAAACAGCTCGCCGCGTATGTGGGCTTCGACGAGTTCCTCGCCGGCCTGCGCAGCTACTTCGCGGAGAACGCCTACGGCAACGCCACTCTCGCCGATCTGATGCGACACCTGTCGGCCGCCTCGGGGCGTGACATGGGCACCTGGGCCGCGTCGTGGCTGCAGACCACCGGCATCAACCGGCTGGAGCCGGTCTTCGAGGTCGGACCCGATGGCCTGTTCACCTCGTTCTCGATCCGCCAGGTGGGTGCCGCGCCGGGTGCCGGCGAGTTGCGTCCGCATCGGCTCGCCGTCGGCGTGTATGACGACGATCCGGCCGGGGCCCTCGTCCGCACGTATCGCGTCGAGTTGGACGTCGCCGGTGCGCTCACCGATGTGCCGGAACTCGTCGGCGTGCCGCGCGGCGAGTTGGTACTCGTCAATGACGACGATCTGACGTACTGCAAGCTGACCCTGGATCCGGACTCGCTCGCCACTGCCGTGCGACGCATCGGCGACATCGCCGATTCCCTCCCCCGTACGCTTGTGTGGTCGGCGGTGTGGGAGATGACGCGCGACGCGCAGATGCGAGCACGCGACTTCGTCACCCTCGCCCTCGCGGGCGTGCACGCGGAGACCGAGATCGGGGTGGTACAGCGGGTTCTCGCGCAGGTGCGGCAGGCGGTGGCCGCCTACGCGGATCCCACGTGGGCCGCCGAGACCGGCTGGCCGACAGTGTCCCGGCGGCTCGTGGAACTCGCACGCGGCGCCGAGCCGGGCAGCGACGCGCAGCTCTCCTATGTGACGGCGCTCGCGGCAAGCGTGTTGACGGCCGCCGAGGTGGCGATCGTCCGTGGATGGCGGGACGGCTCCGCCCCACTGCCGGGGTTGGTGGTCGACGCCGACCTCGGGTGGACGCTCCTGGGCGCGCTGGTCGCCCACGGCGCGGCGGACGATGCCGATATCGACGCGGCGGCCGCGGCCGATGCGACGGCCTCCGGTGAGCGGCGCGCCACGCAGGTCAGGGCCCTGCGCCCGACGCGCGCCGCGAAGCAGGAGATGTGGGACCGCTTGATCGGCGACGACACCATGGCGAACGCGCTGCAGGACGCGGCGATCAGCGGCTTCAACCATCCGGCACAAGCCGACCTTCTTGCGG
>JAFIHI010000185.1 GCA_017848755.1 Nakamurella sp.
GCCGGCCATACGGGTCCGGTGGCGCGGGGGATGGGGCGGAGCGCGCGGGGACAGTCGCCGTGCTGCCGCATTGCAGTCGCATCGTCCCGGGACGGCTCGACGATCGGAGATTCGCTATGCCCGATAGGCGGCGTCCCGCGCAGAGGAAGGCGACCCGAGACACCGACCGGGAGACGCCGACGGTTCCGGACTTTACGGCCGACGGCGGATCGGACCAGACCGTCATGGCGTCGGCGGAGCCCGCGGCATCGTCGGTGGTCGAGGGCGAGATAACACCCACCGTTCGGGCCGTGCGCGTCCTGATCGCGGTGGCGGTCGCCGGGGCCGTGCTGGCCGGGGTGATTCGCGCTTCCACGGCGGGAATCGGCGTCGCGGCGCTGATCGACGGGCTGGTTCTCGCGCAGGTGGTCCTCGGCGCGATCCTGATCCTGCTTGGCAGCCTGGTCGAGGGGTTTGGGTTCGGACTGTCGCTCGGCACGCATTGGCCCTACACCCGCAACATCATCGTGCTGCTGGCGCGCGGTGACCCGGAGGCAGCCCACCGCATCGTCGCGACGCTGGTCGGCCTGATCGGCGTGGCGCTCGTGCTGCTGGCACCGCAATCCGCGACGATCAGCGGGCTTGCGCTCGTCGTCGCCACCGCCGTGTTCGGCATTGGCACGCTGCACGTGCTGGCCGGCCGCTTGCCGGCGATCGTCCATGGCATCCACGGCCTCTTGGCGTACGGGGTCTTCCTGTCCTACCTCGTGATCCCGATCGGGCGCGGCGGCGACTTCTGGTCGTTCTTCGCCCACACCGGCCCGCTGCGCGCGGTCGTTATCGTCGTCCTGCTCGGCGGTATGACGACGGGACAACGCGGGTTCGGCAAGCCGATCGGCGAGTTCTCCCTGCCCAGGCGCGCTCCGCAGTGGGTCTTCGTGATACACCTCGTCGCCGCGCTCGGTTTGGTCGGCATGCTCGGGCGGGACGCGGCGGTCTATCCGGTCGCGTTCTATCTCGTCCTCGGGCAGGTGCTCATCGGCTTCCTGCTGTTCCATGCAGTCAACCTGAAACCGAAGGCACCCGGCATCACCGTGGCGTTCCACCAGGCCATGGCGCTCGCGATCACGATTGCGATCGTCGCGTAACGATCGCTAAACCCCGCGACGCGGCGCGCGATCGCCGGGGCAGGGCCGGGCGTCGCGCGTGATTGCGGGCGACCCGGTGATATCACGGCCTTGACAGGCCGGCACGCGCCCGGCATAACTTTCAGGAAACAGCAGCAGGTGTGGCGGCGCGCCGTCCGCAGCAGCGTGTCTTGGTCGTCGTCACCAATCGACCGACGACTGGGAGAAGAATCATGACAGCGCATGCACAGGTCGTTAGCGTCACCACGTTCGTTGCCGGGGCGGGCCGATTCGATGACGTGGTTTCCGCCGCGAAACCCCTCGTAGCGCAGACCTCGGCGGCGCCGGACTGCTTCGGCGCACAGGTGTGCGAGGTATCCGGACGCCCCGGCGTCGTCGCGTCGGTCTCCCGCTGGGCGTCGCAGCAGGCGCTGGATGCCTTCGTCGCCGCGCAGCAGGAAACGTGGAACACCGCATTCACCGGCCTGCTCGCCGAACCGCCGTCGACGACCCGCTACACGTCCTTGACCGGCGGCGCCTGATCCACCGCGCAGGTCGGCAGGCCCGAGGTTCGCGCGTTAGCGCGACGTACGGTCGGCACGGTGGCCGTGAGATCGTCGTCGCCGCCGACACCGGACGGCGGCGGCGGGGGCGCGGTGAGTAGCGCGCCGCTTCTCATGTCCAGGACGTGATCGGATCGGGCCGGCAGGGTATCGGGGCCTTCGAACCTGACGCGGGCGCGCGGCCCGTTGACGGCCACGAGCCAACCCGCGCCGAGCGCGTCGTGCGTGAGGTCCATGCCGGCGCGGCATATCTCAGCGGTCAGCACGGTCGGCGTGAAGGTCGGCGCCGATGTGTCCGCGACGGCGGCCGGACGGTCGCCGCCGCCGGGATCGGGCTGCCCAGCCGCAGGATCGCCCCCATCTGCTGAGGCCCTGCCGGTGTCTCGGTCAGCAGTTCTGTTAGGTCGTTGGGGCTGACCCTCTCGACGTCCACGGGCCAATCGTGCTCCGCACGCCGCGAGCCTGCCAGCCTAGCTCCGCCGGTCGGCATGCAAGCCGATCTCGGCAGCAACGATCCACGGCCATCCACGGCAAGGTCCAGTGGGGAACTGGGTGCCGCCCCAGCGACCCAGGCGCAGCCCTCGGGACCCTAGGCCCTGGTAGCACTACCGCCCAGCGCCGGCAGGCCGCCCGAGCCCGCGAGCAGCGGATGCAGGACTGGGGCTATGCCCGCTGCGCTCAGATATGCCAGGACATGACCCTCATCGGCCGCTACCTTGCCGGCGACCGCCCCTCCGGCCCGCCAAGACACTGGTTGTCGATCGGCCGGGGAAGGTCTTTTCCCCCGCGGTTGCGGGTCTTTCGGCCCTGGGTCTTGCCGTTGCGCGGGGGCAGCGTGGAGGCCGACGACCGGGGAGGTGATTGCGAGATGTCTGTCGTCGCCTACCCGGCCCGTGTGGACGCGACTGTGGACGGCGGGTTGAGCCGGTGGTTGTGGCTGGTCAAGTGGCTGCTGCTGGTTCCGCACTTCGTGGTGCTGGCGTTTCTGTGGCTGGCGTTCGTCGCGGTGAGTTTCGTCGCGTTTTTCGCGATCTTGTTCACTGGCCGCTACCCGCGGGGCCTTTTCGAGTTCAATGTCGGTGTGCTTCGCTGGACATGGCGTGTGTCGTTTTACGCCTACGGCGCGTTGGGCACCGACCGTTACCCGCCGTTCACCCTGTCCGATGTGCCGAGCTATCCGACGCATTTTGACGTCGACTATCCCGACCACCTCTCGCGCGGGCTGGTTCTAGTCAAGTGGTGGCTGCTGGCGATCCCGCACTATCTGGTTGTCGCGCTGTTCGTCGGCGGCGGATGGGTCAGTGACGAAAAGACGGCGGGTGCGCCGGGGCTGATCGGGCTGCTGGTGCTGGTCGCCGCGATCGTGCTGCTGTTCACCGACCGTTACCCGCCGCAGATCTTCGACTTCGTCCTCGGAATGAACCGTTGGGCGCTCCGCGTGGCCGCCTACGCGGGGCTCATGACCGACCGATATCCACCCTTCCGGCTGGACCTCGGCGGGCAGCAAGTGACGGGCACCGTGAGTGGGGTGCGGCCGACGCCGCCTGCGCCAGCCGGTGACGCGGTCTGATGCGACCGCATTGTTGAGGAGGCTGTGATGACGCTCATCTGGCTGATCGTCTGGTTCATCGCAAATAACATCGGCGGCCACGAGCCGTTGATCTTCAACCCCGTCAATGCCTGGGTGGGCACGCTGATCCTGGCGATCGCGCTCGACCTGGGTGCCGCGCACGCGCGGCCGAGACCCAAGCGCCCGCAATGATCGACAGGCCGACCGCGTCTCCGCGTGGGTCGGGATGCTGCCGGTCGCCTCGTGGACAGTGCGGGCGCCGGAGCGGCAGCTGCGCTGGCACACCGGTGCCGTGACGACGGGGAGGCCGGAGCCGACGCCGACGCCTCCGCGGCAGCGAGCGAAACGCCGCAGCGACCACGACGACCTGATCATCGTGAAGGAGCACCCCGTGGCGAACATCTTTGGAGAGGTCACGATCGACGCACCTGTCGAGGAGGTGTTCGACCTGGTCGCCGACGAGCGGACCGAGCCCAGATACAACCCCCGGATCGTCTCTGCCGAGAAGCTGAGCGATGGACCGGTCGGCGAGGGAACCCGCTTCACCGCTCAACCCAAGGGGGGTGGCGCCAGGGGCCAGATGAGCATCGAGGGCCTCGAGTGCGGCCGACCGCGCCGACTTCACAACATCGCTCGCGTGTCGTATATGCACGTCGACGGCACCCTCACCTTCACCCCGGTGGATGGCCGAACCCTGCTGCGCTGGGACTGGAGCATGCGCCTCTTCGGGCCGATGCGGGTGCTGTCCCCGGGGCTCGCCCTGCTCGGCCCGCGCTGGGAGCGCCGCAACTGGGTCGGGCTCAAGCGGTTTGTCGAATCCGGTGGCCGCTGAGCGCAGGTAGGCGACCAGTGCCCCGGGAAGTCGAAGGAGCACCGTGATCACGTTGGTGGGCGGCGTGGCTGCGGTGCTGGCGGCAGCCACCCTGCTCGGCGGGGCTGCCGGCATGGCCATGGGCCGACGGCGATGGTCCCCATGGCTGGCCCTCCTGTACGGGTACAACGCCCGGTATCGGGTCAGCTCCCGCGACGCGTTGCGGGGCGTTCACCCGGTCGATGTCGCCCTGCTGCTGCTCGCCGGCGCGACGTATGCCGGCTTCTGGCCCGGACCCGGCACGAGCCACGTCTGGTGGATGACGCTCGCGTTCGCGCAACCGCTACTGGGCATCCCCCTGCTGATGGTGACTAAGCTCTCCGGCCGATCAGGAGTGATGGGCGGCGCCCTCGTCCTGTCGATCCTCATGCTCGTCACTGGCACCTCGTCCGCGGTCGCCTGGTTGGGTCTGTCAGCCAGCATCCTGCTGCTGGTCGGCGACTTCGGGACGGGGGCGCGACCCTCACGGCTCCTCGCCGGCGCCCTTGCGGTTGGTTCTTGCGCGCTGATCATCTGGTTCGGCGCGCTCGCGGCGCTGCTGCTCACATGACGACGCGGGGGGGGGGGGCCCTTGGCCAGTCGGCCCCGGCCCGCAGCGGCCCCACCCCCTCGCCGGGCTGCCCCCCGGGAATCACGCCCCACTGCAACCGGGCTCCGGCCCCAGGCCCGGCCCCC
>JAFIHI010000186.1 GCA_017848755.1 Nakamurella sp.
ACTTCGGCGTGTGCCCGGGGTGATGAACAGCGAGACGAGCATTCTGCTGAGTTCGGTGCTGCGCTGATCGTTGTATCGGATCGTGCAGCTCGCTCGCATGCCTGAACGGTGGCGTCGACGAGCCGATGTGACGCGCCCTACCGAACGCGCACTTGTCAAGATGATAGCTTTAGCTGCGCAGCCTCGCTAAGTATTGCGCAGAATATACATAAGATGCACATGTCGTATGCACACTGATTTACAATATGCTGATGCTACTTCGCCCCCTCTCTGAAGAAGGTCGACCATGTCTCTCCACTCGAATGTTCGACGGGCAGCGGTCATTCTCGCGGCCGCGGCGCTCGTGACCGCGGGTTGCTCTAGCTCGCCGACTGCCGGCTCCGGTAGCTCCTCGGGAACAACTTCTCCCAGCACGGGGACAACGTCGACCACCGATCAGGGCGGTGGCGGCACGGCCAACCGCCCGGTGAATGTCAGCCTTGGCGGTTTGCTGCCGCTGACGGGTGATCTGGCCGCGCTCGGCAAGAACACGTCGAATGCCACGAAACTTGCGGTCGATGAGGCGAATACGAACACAGTCGGCGTGAAGGTCGACCTGAACATGCAGGATGCCGGCACCCAGGAGAGCGTTGCGCAGAGCGCTGTACAGACGCTGCTGTCGAAGAAGGTTTCCGCGATCGTCGGCGCAGTCTCGAGCGCGGTGTGCCTGTCGGTCATCGACTCGGTCGTGCAGGCGAAAACCGTCATGATCTCGCCGGCGTGCACGACCCCGCAGCTGACCGACTACGCGGACGACGGCTACTTTTTCCGCACGGCCGCTCCTTCGCAGGTCGAAGGCACCATCTTGGCCCAAGTGGCGCACCGCGACGGCAAGAAAGCTGTAGCGGTGCTGTCGATCAACAACTCCTACGGGCAGTCGATCGCCGCGAACTTCGGCCAAGAGTTCAAGCGACTCGGCGGCCAGATCGTCGCCAACGTGCAATACAACGCGTCGGCGACCTCATTCACCGCCGAGGTGCAACAGGTTGCCGCGGCGAAGCCGGACGCGGTCGTCCTGATCGCCTACGTGGCGGATGGCGCTGCCGTCGTCCACGATGCTGCCCAGCTCGGGCTACTGGATCTGCAGTGGTACACCGGTGACGGCATCCAGGACAACTCGTTCACAAAGCAGGCGATGCCGAGCGATCCGCAGAAGCTCTACACATGGAAGGGCATCGGCATCGGTCAGGCGGATTCTCCGGCCGCAAAGGCCTTCGGCGACGCGTACCAGAAGGCATACGGTGAGGCCGCGCCGTCATTTTCGGCGCAGGCCTACGATGCGGCGTGGATCTCGATTCTCGCGTCCATCCGGGCACAGGAGAAGGGCACCAGCACAAAGGATGAGATCCCGAACGTGACGGATCCCTCCGGCAAGGAATGCATCGCCGCCGCCTGCGTCCCGCTAGTGGCCGCCGGCGACACGGTGTCGTACTCAGGCGCCACCGGTGATGTTCGCTTCGACGACCATGGCGATCCCACGACCGCGGTATTCAGCATCTGGCAGTTCGGTCCGAGCGGGATCAAGAACGTCGAGTCCGTTTCGGACAACGGGACGAATTGATGTCGGTCGGCACCAAAGCCGCTCTCGCAGATCGCGAGGTGATCCGAGGACACATACGCCACATGCTCGATGAACGTGACCTTGACGCGTACATCGCGGTCACACCGTCGAATGTGGCGTATGTGTCCGGGTTCGTGAGCTACTTCCTGTCCACTTGGTGGCGAATGATCGGCACCGTTTTTGTGGTGCTTAGCCGCGACGAGGCACAGGCGCCGGTGGTGATTGCCGGTGACGCCGAGGCCGAGGGAGCGACACGTGCCGCCGTAGGCTGCCGCGTCGCCGACTACCCGATGTGGGTCGAGACCCGCAATTTCCGCGAGATTCAGGATGCGGACGGGAGCGGCACCCTGCGGCCAAGCCAGTGGCGACAAGCGGATATCGAGGTGCGCCTCACCGAAGCGATCGGCACGCTCGGGGCTCGGGCCGGTCGCATCGGAACGGATCTGCGTTTCCTTCCGTACCAGACGGTGGAAAGCCTCCACCGGATCGCGCCAGGCGCCGAGCTGGTCGACGTCACCGACGAGATGTATCGGATCCGGTCGGTTAAGCACCCGTTCGAGATCGCGCGGCTGGCCGCCGCAGCCGAACTCGCTGAGGCAGGCATGAGTCATGCAGCCGAACTCGCAGGCACCGGTACCACTGTGAATGAGGTACGGGCGCACTTCGCCGAAGGCGTCGCCCGCAAGGTGCCGACTGACCCGCGCTTCGCGGGCTATTCCGAGTTGTGGGTTATCCCGGGGCTGGGTGGCCCGGGCGCCGCTATTGCAGGCGCATCAGGAGATGACGAATACCGCATGCAGGTCGGTGACCTGCTGAAGTTCGATTGCGGAACGACAGTCGATGGCTACCGTAGTGACCATGGCCGAACATTTGTCCTCGGCACGCCGGCGCCCGACGTCGAGCGGCTCTACGCCGACCTCACCGAGGCGCATCGTCGCGCGGTGGCCGAGATGCGCCCAGGCAATCGGATCGCTGCGGCGTATCACGTGGCGGCAGATTACATGCGCACGAGCGGCTACCCGAGTTACCGGCGCGGCCACTTCGGTCACTCACTCGGGTTGGACACGTTCCACGAGGAGTGGCCGTTCATCGCCCCCGACGAATCCGACGTGTTCCGCAGTGACATGGTCTTCGCCGTCGAGACTCCGTTCTACGGCTCAGATCTCGGCGCGATCATGATCGAGGATCTAGTGCACGTCACGGCGGACGGCCCCCGATTCCTGACGTCGCTGCCGCGCACCCTGATGTCCGTCGGCGGCCGGTAGATGCTCGATCAGCTGGCGAACGGCATCCTGCTCGGCGCCATCATCGCGATGGCATCGGTCGGTCTCTCACTGGTTTTCAATGTCGCGGGGGTCTTCAACTTTGCGCACGGCGACATGGTGGCTGTCGGCGCCATGTTTGCGATTCTGCTCGCTCAGGCAGCGGGTCTCCCGTTATGGATCGCGCTCCCGGGGGCGATCGTCATGACGGCAGCTCTGGGTTGGGTGCTCGACACGGTGATGTTCAAACCGTTGCGCCGCAAGCGGATCGGCGGCATCACCATGCTCGTGACGACGCTCGGCCTCGCGCTCATCATTCGCTATGTGATGCTCGCTATCGTCGGGCCGAACCAAGTCGCTCTGCCGCTGCCGCCGCAACGGATCAAGAGCTATCTCGGCCTCGGGTTTACCAATATGGGGCTCGTCGTCATCGGTCTCACGATCGTGTTGCTCGTCGGGTTCGCGCTGTTCCTGTTGCGTTCCGAAACCGGCACGGCCATGCGCGCGGTTGCCAGCAATCGGACGCTCGCCGAATCCTGCGGCATCAATAGTGACCGCATCATCACGTTGACCTGGGTGATCAGCGGCGGGCTCGCCGCCGCCGGGGGCATCATGCTGGCGCTCACGCAGCTCGTCTACTGGAATATGGGTTTCCAGCTGTTGCTGCTGATGTTCGCGGGCGTCATTCTCGGCGGGCTGCGTTCGCCATTCGGTGCGATGGCCGGCGGGTTCGCGATCGGTGTCGTCACGCAGCTCTCCGTCGCGCTGCCCTACGTCAGCACCCACACCGACTTGAAGATCGCGGTGTCGCTGGTGGTTATGTCGTTGATCCTGCTGATCCGACCCCAGGGCCTGCTCAGCCGAACGGCGCGGGTCTCGTGAGCACCCAAGCTACGGGCGTCACGAAGACGCCGTCGGAGATTTCCCCGGTCGTTCGCCCTGGGCGGAGATGGCCCACCCGCATCGTCGCCGCCGCGCTGGTCCTCGCTTCGCTCCTCTGGGTCGCTGCTGCCAACGGCTTCGGCATCGGGACCGTGTCGGCGATGCTGCCGCTACTCGCCACTGTCGCCATCTACGGGACGGCCGCTGTGGGTCTGAATCTGCAGTTCGGCTACGGCGGGCTGCTCAACTTCGGATTCGTCGCGTTCATGGCAGTCGGCGCCTACACCACCATCTTGCTCATCCCCCACCTGCAAGGTGCGGCATCCACGAAGTCGAACGGGCTCCTCCCGCTTGGCGTGGCAGTCGTGGTCGGCATCGTCGCCGCCGCGGTCCTGGGTTCGATCTTCGCAATCCCCGCGATCCGCCTTCGGACCGATTACCTCGCCATCGTGATGATCGCGCTTGCCGAGGTGCTGCGGATTGTGCTCAATAATGTTGATGCCATCGGGGGCGGCGTCTACGGCATGCTGGGCTACACCTCGGCGCTACAGAAGCTGCGGCCCGGCATCGTCGATGACGTCGCGAATGCGCTCGACACGCAGGGCTCACAACTCTGGCTCGCGATCGTTGGTTGGGCAGGCCTGCTCCTCGTCATCGGTTTCGCCGCCTATCTGACGCGCAGCCCATGGGGCAAGCTTCTCCGCGCGGTCCGGGACGACGAACTGGCCGTCCGATCGCTCGGGAAGAACCCCACCGTCATAAAATCGCAGGTCCTCATGCTGGGCGGCGGCATCGGCGGGTTCGCGGGCGTGCTGTTGGCATTCCAACTGTCGCAGATCAATCCCGATGTGTTTCTGCCGCAGGTCACCTTCTTCGTCTTCGCGATCGTCATACTCGGCGGCACCGCTACAACATGGGGGCCGGTCGTCGGTGCCGTCATTTTCTGGATCGTGCTGACCCAGTCTGGAGACCTGGTCGCGTCAATCGCGTCCGCGAACTCCAGTGCGGTTTCGGCGATTCGCTACGTGATCGTCGGCGTCGTCATTGTTGCGATCATCGTGTTCCGACCGCAGGGAATCTTGGGTGCGAAGGAGAACGTTGTCCTTGAACTCAAGTAATCCCCGTGTCGCCGCCGAAGAAGGCGTGGAACTCTCCCACGTTTCCAAAGCGTTCGGCGGTTTCGTCGCTGTCGACGTCGATGAGCTGTCGATACCGCGTACCGGAGTTACCGCTCTCATCGGGCCGAACGGAGCGGGCAAGACGACGTTGTTCGATCTCCTGTCCGGCTTCACTACACCTACGACGGGCACGATTCGGCACGGCGGACGCGACGTGACGACACAAAGCCCTGACCGGCGCGCGCGAGCCGGACTTGTGCGGACCTTCCAGTTGACGCGGGTCTTCGAACGATTGTCTGTCATCGACAACATGCTGATCGGCACGCTGCCCGGCACGCACCTTCGCCTTGCCACCTCGGTGTTCCGCCCATGGCATTCGGCGAAGAGGCAGCGCATGGTGCGCGAGCATGCCATGGATCTGCTCGAGAACGTGGGACTTGTCGCCGTGGCGGACCTATCTGCAGGCGGCCTCTCCGGAGGACAGAAGAAACTGCTCGAGCTCGCCCGCGCATTGATGTGTGAGCCGTCCATGCTGCTGCTCGACGAACCGATGGCCGGCGTGAACCCTGCGGTTCGTGAGCGCCTCATCGACCTGATCCGGGGCCTGGTGGCGACGGGTGTCGGCGTGGTGTTCGTCGAGCATGATCTGCCACGCGTCATGGCGCTCGCCGATCGGATCGTGGTGCTCGACCGCGGCAAGGTCATCGCCAACGGCCCCCCCGATTTGATTTCCGCCGATGCCGCCGTCATCGAGGCATATCTCGGAGGAGGTGGCGAATGGAAGAAGACGAGCAACCCGTGAGCGTGGCGGCCGTCGCGACGCCGCAGCTGGTTATCGCGGTGCGTGAACTCGTCGTGGCATACACCAAGGGCGTCGACATCGTTAAAGGCGCATCGTTGACCGTCGGCGACCGAGAATTCGTCTGCATTCTCGGGCCGAATGGCGCCGGCAAATCGACGTTGATCAAGGCGGTGTTCGGCCTGGTCAAGCCTCACTCGGGCAGTGTTACCATCAACGGCGTCGACATGACCGGGGCGCCGACGCACCGGCTCGTGGAAAGCGGCGTGGGGTACGTCCCTCAGATCGGCGATGTGTTCGTCGACCTGTCCGTCGAGGACAACCTACGCATGGGAGCATTCACCTCGCGGCATCTCTTCGCGCGTCACCGGGACCGGATTTTCGACTGGTTCCCGGTGCTGGCCGACAAACGGCGGGAGGCCGCCGGCTCAATGTCGGGCGGACAGCGACGTCTGCTGGGCATCGCTAGGGCGCTGATGACGGACCCGAAAGTTCTGCTCTTGGACGAGCCCTCGGCCGGCCTGTCGCCCGCCAACGTGCACGAGGTCTTCGGCCGGATCTCGAAGATACGGGACGAAGGCGTCGCGATCGCGATGGTCGAGCAGAACGCCGTCGAAGGCCTGCAGGTCGCAGACACCGGCTACATACTCGATCAGGGGCGCGAAGCCATTCAGGGCCCGGCCGATTCGTTGTTGACCGATCCGAGGGTACGCGAGTTGTACCTCGGTCTTCGCACGGCCGAGTAGAGCCGTGTCCTCATGGCAATGTTCGATTGAAGGAGATCCCATGGCTCGCCCATCGACCGGTTGTGACGTGATCGGTGTGCCGTTCGACGGTGGTGCAACGCTCGGGTGGCCGGGCGCCCGCTATGCGCCGGACCGCGTCCGGTCCGCGCTGAGCTGGATGCTCATGCGCGTCGAGTCCGACGAGGTCTATTCGATCGATGAGGACCGCATCCTCGCATTCGACGCCGATACGCTCGTCGATACGGGCGACGTCCAGGTCGTCCGGCACGACCTGATGGAGACCATCGACCGGACCAGTGCGCGCGTCGCGACGAGCGTCTCCGCCGGCCGTACACCGATTGTCGTCGGCGGCGAGGATTCCTTGCTGTTTCCGTCTGTTCGAGGTTTGCATGACGCCGTCACCGGGTCGGTCGCGCTCATACACTTCGACGCGCACCTCGACATCATGGACGAGAACGAGACCCAGGGGCGGTTCAGCCATTCGAGCGGGGTGCGGCGCTGCATCGATCAGCTCGACCGCTTTCACGCGGAAAACTCGATCCAGATCGGCGTTCGGAACTTCAACTATCCGAGCTCGAAACGTACGTTGGACACCGCCGGAATTACCGAGCTGAATGCACGCACATTCCTGGACATCGGAGCCGAAGCTGCAGTCGAGCGGATCAAGGATGCGACCCGGGGCGCGGACAACGTGTTCCTGTCGTTCGACATCGATGTCATTGATCCAGCTCATGCACCGGGCGCTGGTGCGCACGAACCGGGTGGCATGACGAGCCGCCAGGCGATCGATTGCGTACGCATGCTCGCACCGCACGTCGACGGATTCGCCGTCACAGAAGTGAACCCCATGATGGACCACAAGGACATGACGTCGACCCTCGCCGCGTACCTCGTATTCAACTTCGCGGTTGCTAAACGCAACGCGTAGACGATGGCGGCGCTTTCGTCGACACCCGAGGACGACCATCGCTCCACCAGTAGGAACGCCAGCACCGGCGTAGCCAACAACAATGGCGAGATTGCATCAGATGCGATTGGCCATACAAGATGAAATGCAAGTCGTGTAAGGCTCGGGAACTGGTGTTCCCTGTGCTGGCGGTTGAGAATGCGTTGGTCGCTCGGGGACGCCGGAACACACTGGTGCGGGGTGAGCCCGCAGTCGTGTAGGGCGCGGGGTCTTCGGGGGTTGTTGGATTGTTGCCGTAGAGCACGCGGGTCTGTGTCCCTTTGCTGGAAGGCCCTCCGGGCGGCGCCGTTTCGGGGGCTGCCAACTGGAGAGGGTGATGGCGATGGAAGTGATCTACGACAGGATCGCCGGTCTGGACATCGGCAAGGCGTCGGTGACGGTGTGTGTGCGTACCCCCAGCAGGAAGCGCGGGTCGCGGCATACCGAGGTCCGCACGTTTCCGACGATGACGCGCTCGTTGCAGGTCATGGCGGACTGGCTGGTCGAGCAGGGTGTGACGATCGTGGCGATGGAGTCGACGGCGACGTATTGGAAGCCGGTTTTCTACTGCTTGGAAGAGCGGATGGAGTGTTGGCTGCTGAACGCGGCACACATGAAGGCAGTGCCGGGCCGGAAGACGGATGTGCGTGATGCGCAGTGGATCGCCGAGCTGCTCGAGCACGGCTTGTTGCGGCCGTCGTTCGTGCCGCCGCCTGCTATCCGCCAGTTGCGGATGTGGGGTTCCCCTGTTTTCGTGGAGACTTGATTTGTAGTGATCTTGTTTCCCGTCGGCCCCGGATGGCTGCCGTTGGGTGGTGCCCGGAGCCGGTGTCCAGGCTGGCCGTAGGCCA
>JAFIHI010000023.1 GCA_017848755.1 Nakamurella sp.
GCCGCGACGACTCGACCACCATACGAACCGCCTCAGCCTTGTACTCCGCCGAAAACTTCTTCCGATTCCTTGCCACAACACATTCCTTTCCAGACAATCCACCGTAGCGGACCAACTATCCGGAAACAATGCGGCACGCCACATCAGGTTGGGGAGTGTATAAATACCCGAATATCCTGTGCCTGGTCCGCCCGCGAGGGGCTCTTGGCAACTCCATCGGACTACGGTCCGGTTCGCGGGATTGGAGCGGCTTCAGCTGTTTTCGTAGCTCTGCTGTACGAGGGGCTGTGCCATGGTGAGGTCCTGTGCGCTGGCGATTCGGACTTCAAGATCCCCAGTGCCGAAATGGCCGATGCTACGCACGTCCCGGGTGAAGCCGTCGACCAACTCGACCGACGCCGGATCAACCTTCAAGTAGACCAGAAGCCGCGCCCTTTGCGGATGCACCTCGACGCACGCGAAGTTGCGAATCCGGCGGTAGGCGAAGTAGTTCTTGCGCACCGTGGTCGTCACGTCATCGCCGAGCGCCTCGATGTACTGCACTAGCCCGGCAAAAAGATCCTTTAGCTCCTGAGGCGACTGCTCGAGCAGGTCGCTGACCGTTTTTCCATTCGACGATGGTGACGTCGCGGTTGGCAGCGTGTCTCCGCTCGCGGGGAACGAGTTGGTCACCTTGGCGGCACTGACCAGGTCGAAGCTGATCAGTTCGCCAGAGAAATCTTGATAGCGCACCAGCTCGATGGCCCGGCCCATCTGCTGCACTGCGTGCTCGTCGTACTTCGTGAAGCTGTTCGCCACACAGATCACCCGCGGCGCGCTCCAGTCGATCTCCGCAGCCGCGGCGTTGCCGAGCTTCTTCATCACCAGCAGCTCGAACTCAGCTTTGTGGTCGACTAACCAGTCCAGGTAGAACAAGCCCTGGTTGATGACGCTCTCGTTGACCGCGCGCTTGTACTCGAAGATCACCGGGCTTCCCGTCTCATCGATGCCCAGCGAATCGATGCGGCCGCCATGTTTCACGCCGGTGCTGTACTCACTTGCTAGGAAGCGCACGCCGAACATCGCCGGCATGTTTGCTTCGATCACCCGCTGCAGGCTCTTCTCCAATGCAACAGACCCACCGGCGACCTCCGACGCTACGCCGTCGACGATGCGAAACAGCTTCAAGTCACCCATGCTCGGTCCTATCCGAACTCGCTTTGAACATTCGCTTTCGATGCAGCATTGTCAACTCTTGATCGGCCCGCGGCATGTGGTCCACGATGGCACGACTCAATCCAGTTGTGCGCTCACGACGTTTAGACGTCGGCGTCATCAGTGGTGCGCGGCGGCACTCGATGATGAGCGCGCGGGTCACCAGCCGCGGGAGCGCCATTCGGGGAGGTGGGGGCGCTCGGCGCCGAGGGTGGTGTCGGCGCCGTGGCCGGGGTAGACCCAGGTGTCGTCGGGCAGCATGCCGAAGACGCGAGCTTCGAGATCGTCCATGAGTGACGCGAAATCCGCCGGTGACGTCGTTCGGCCGGGGCCGCCGGGGAAGAGCGAGTCACCGGTAAACAGATGCGCCCCGCCGCCGGAATCGCGGTAGAGCAGCGCGACGGAACCGGGAGTGTGGCCGCGCAGCGCGATCACCTCGACCACGACATCGCCGAACGGCACCGCATCGCCGTGCCGGAGCGGCACATCGACGGGCACCGGCAGGCCCGCCGCATCTTCCGCGCCGGCCAGCACGCGCGCGCCCGTCACCGACGCGACCTCCGCGAGCGCCTGCCAATGGTCCGCATGCCGGTGGGTGGTCACGATGCCGGCGAGGGAGCGATGCCGCGGGTCACCATCCAGCAGTCCGATGATCCGCTCCGCGTCGTTCGCGGCGTCGATGAGCAGCGACGAACCGGTGCGCGTGCAGGTGAGCAGATAGGCGTTGTTGTCCATCGGCCCGACGGAGAGCTTGGTGACTGTGATGCCCTGCAGCACGCGCACGGCCGGTTCGCCGCCGGGGTGGAAGTGCCCGGTGTAGTCGGTGGTCTTGCTCATGCGCCAGACACTATCCGGCGACTCCAAAGCGCGCTGCAGAACACGCCCGCACATACGGGCTGACCTGCGTGAACACCCGCATAGCGAGCCGGTGAAAGCACGGAGAAGTACCACAAAAAATCAGTGACGGGGCCAGCGGATTCGCCGGCCCCGTCACCGCGGGTCAGCGGCCGTGTACGCCCTCACAGCCGCCTCACAGTCTGCCTCTCGCACTACCGAGCAACCGTCATGTGTTCCTCAATATTGGTAATGCGCAAGTAATGCCACTGTAGCGACAACTCCCGGCCGCAACAACCTTCGCCGCGCCGCGGGTCGGAAATTCACCCGGATGACGACCCCTCGCCCAGAAGGACATCGCGGCCGGTTCGCGCCGACGCTCGGGCGGCGTCGATCACGCGGGCGGTCGCTACTGCATCCGAGGTGGGCACCGGCGGGGGAGTGCCGTCCGTGATCGCGGACGCCACCGCCGGATAGAACGTGTCCCATCGGCCGCGTTCCAGAGGCAGGTCCATCGCGCCGCCGTCCGCGTCGAACAGCCGGGCGCACCGCTCGTCATCGGCGCCCCACGAGATACCCGGCGTCACCGGTGACAGACCCGCCTTGAGCCGCGCCTCCTGACCGTCGAAACCCTCGATGCGCAGGCCGGCCCGCGACCCTTGTACGAGGAACCGCGGCCCGGGTGCGGGTGCCGCCAGGGACGCGACGAGAGTGCTGTGCGCGCCACCGTCGTGGGCCAGATCGATGATGACGAGATCCTCGGCGGCTGCGCCGCCGCGAACCGTGTTCAGACAGGCATGGACGGTGTGCACCGGTCCGAGAAGGTGCAGCGCCTGGTCGACGAGGTGCGGTCCGAGGTCCAGCAGCAGGCCGCCGCCGGCCGAGACATCGGACGCCCAACCGGGTTTCACCGGGCGGCAGCGGTCCAGCCGGGACTCGAAGTGGTGCACCGCGCCGAGCCGGCCGGCGCGCGTCAGCGCCATGACCGTCAAGAAATCGCCGTCCCAGCGGCGATTCTGGTACGGCACGAGCAGGACGCCGGCGGCCTGTGCGGCGGCCTCCGCCGCGGCCGCCTCGGCGGCGGTGAGCGCGAACGGCTTGTCCACCACGACATGCAGCCCCAGATCGATCGCGGCGAGCGCGAGCGGCACATGGGTCGCCGGGGGCGTGGAGATCGTGACGGCGGTGACGCCGAGCGCCGGTAGGCCGGCGAGGCTTGACACGCAGACCGCCCCCGGATGATCCCGGGCGACCGCGGCGCGCCGCTCCGGATCCGTCGTCACGACCGCGCACAGCTCGATTCCGGCGGCCGCGGCAATGAGCGGCGCGTGGAAGATGCGTCCTCCGGAGCCGTAGCCGACCAGGCCCCAGCGAATCGGATCGGGGCGCTGCGCGGACACATCGTCATACTCGCACCCCGGGCGGACGGGGGCGCAACCTGCGCGGATTCGGGGCTGTCGGTGGGCACGCATAGCATGGGTCATCGTGAGCGATCAGCAGCTGATAGTGCGCGGTGCGCGTGAGCACAACCTGCGCAATGTCGACGTGACACTGCCGCGGAACTCCCTGATCGTGTTCACCGGATTGTCCGGGTCGGGCAAGTCGTCGCTGGCGTTCGACACCATCTTCGCGGAGGGGCAGCGGCGGTACGTGGAATCGCTGTCGTCGTACGCGCGCCAGTTCCTCGGGCAGATGGACAAGCCGGATGTCGACTTCATCGAGGGCCTGTCGCCGGCGGTGTCCATCGACCAGAAGTCCACCTCGCGCAACCCGCGGTCGACGGTCGGCACGATCACCGAGATCTACGACTACCTGCGGCTGCTCTTCGCGCGAATCGGCCACCCGCACTGCCCGGAATGCGGCGAGCCGATCGCCCGGCAGACGCCGCAGCAGATCGTGGATCGGGTGCGGCAGATGCCGGAGGGCACTCGCTTCCGGGTGCTCGCCCCGGTGATCCGGGAGCGCAAGGGCGAGTACGTCGATCTCTTCGAATCCCTTCAGGCGCAAGGATATTCGCGGGCCCGCGTCGACGGCGTGGTGCACACGCTGGCCGAGCCGCCGGTGCTGAAGAAGCAGGAGAAGCACTCCATCGAGGTGGTCGTGGACCGGCTCGTGAACAAGGCGTCCGCGCAGCAGCGGATCACCGACTCGGTGGAGACGGCGCTGAAGCTGGCCGACGGGGTGGTGATCCTGGAGTTCGTCGACGTGGACGAGGCGGATCCGGCCCGGGAGCGGCGCTTCTCGGAGCGGCTGGCCTGCCCGAACGACCACCAACTGGCGCTCGACGAACTGGAGCCGCGGTCGTTCTCCTTCAACTCGCCGTTCGGCGCCTGCCCGGAGTGCACCGGCCTCGGCATGCGCAAGGAGGTCGACCCGGACCTGATCGTGCCGGACGGGGAGCTGTCGCTCGCCGAAGGGGCGATCCACCCGTGGTCACGCGGCACCACCTCGGACTACTTCGTGCGGATGCTGGACGGCCTGGCCGGGCAGCTGGGCTTCTCCCTCGACACGCCGTGGGACAAGCTGCCCGCCAAGGTCCGCAAGGCCGTGCTGAACGGGACCGACGTGCAGGTGCACGTGAACTATCGCAACCGGTACGGGCGGCAGCGGTCCTACTACGCGGACTTCGAGGGTGTGATCCCGTTCATCGAGCGGCGGGCCGCGGAGACCGACTCGGAGTGGGCGCGGGAACGTTATGAGGGCTACATGCGGGACGTGCCGTGCCCGGCGTGCCACGGGACGCGGCTCAAGCCCGAGGTGCTCGCCGTGACGCTGGACCACCCGACCCTGGGGCCGCTGAACATCGCGCAGGTCGCGGCGCTGTCGATCCGGCAGGCGGCGGCCTACTTCCCGAAGCTGCTGGTCTCCGAGCGCGAGTCGATGATCGCGGCGCGGGTGCTCAAGGAGGTCGACGCGCGGCTCGGCTTCATGCTCGACGTGGGCCTCGACTACCTGTCGCTGGACCGCGCCGCGGCGACGCTGTCCGGCGGCGAGGCGCAGCGGATCCGGCTGGCGACGCAGATCGGCTCCGGGCTGGTCGGCGTGCTGTACGTGCTGGACGAGCCGTCGATCGGCCTGCACCAGCGGGACAACCACCGGCTGATCCAGACCCTCACGCGGCTGCGGGATCTCGGCAACACGCTGATCGTGGTCGAGCATGACGAGGACACGATCCGTGCCGCGGACCACGTGGTCGACATCGGTCCGGGGGCCGGCGAGCACGGCGGGCGCGTGGTGGTGTCGGGGACCGTGGACGAGCTGGCCGCCTCCCCGGAGTCGGCGACCGGCGCGTTCATCTCGGGGCGCCGGTCGATCCCCGTCCCCGCGGCGCGGCGGCCGGTGGACCCGAAGCGGATGCTCACCGTGGTCGGGGCGCGGGAGCACAACCTGAAGAACATCGACGTCGCGTTCCCGCTCGGCTGCCTGGTGGCGGTGACCGGGGTGTCCGGATCCGGGAAGTCCACGCTGGTCAACGACATCCTGCACGCGGTGCTCGCGAACCGGTTGAACGGCGCCCGGATGGTGCCGGGCCGGCACACCCGGGTGACCGGGCTCGACCTGGTGGACAAGATGGTCGGCGTCGACCAGTCGCCGATCGGCCGAACGCCGCGCTCCAACCCGGCCACCTACACCGGGGTCTTCGACCACATTCGCAAGCTGTTCGCGTCCACCACCGAGGCGAAGGTGCGCGGCTACCAGAAGGGGCGGTTCTCGTTCAACGTGAAGGGCGGTCGCTGCGAGGCCTGCGCCGGGGACGGCACGCTGAAGATCGAGATGAACTTCCTGCCGGACATCTACGTGCCGTGCGAGGTGTGCAAGGGGGCGCGGTACAACCGCGAGACGCTGGAGGTGCGCTACAAGGGCAAGACGATCGCCGACGTGCTCGATACGCCGATCGAGGAGGCCGAGGAGTTCTTCCGGCCGATCGGCGCCATCCACCGGCACCTGAAGACACTCGTCGATGTGGGGCTCGGCTATGTCCGGCTCGGCCAGCCCGCGCCGACGCTGTCCGGGGGAGAGGCGCAGCGCGTGAAGCTCGGCAGCGAGCTGCAGAAGCGCTCCACCGGATCGACCGTCTACATCCTGGACGAGCCGACCACCGGCCTGCACTTCGCCGACGTCGAGAAGCTGCTCGGGGTGCTCAACGGCTTGGTCGACAAGGGCAACACGGTGGTGGTGATCGAGCACAACCTCGACGTGATCAAATCCGCGGACCACATCATCGACATGGGCCCGGAGGGCGGTGCGGGCGGCGGCCGGGTGATCGCCACGGGGACCCCGGAAGCCGTTGCGCTGCACCCGGACTCGTTCACCGGTCAGTTCCTGGCGCCGATCCTGGCCGGGCGCGGGCACGTGCCGGGGCGGCAGCAGCCGGAGGACTTCGCCGGAGCCGGTGACGCTGGTGCGAGCACGAATGGCGCCGTTTATGTGAATGGCTCCGTGCACGTGAACGGCGCGGCCCATGCCGCGGAGGGCGCGACGGCGGACGGGCAGCAGGCGCAGGAGGCCGCGGCCGCCGCGGCGGAACAGGACGCCGAGCGGCGCAAGGCGATGGCGAAGGCGCGGCGGCGCGCGGCCAAGCTCCGGTAGCGCCGTGTCGGGCCTCACAGCGCCGCGAAGATCCACCGATCCGCGACGAAGAGGGCACCGTCGACCGGCCTGCCGAGCAGGAACGGGCCGCGCGTCGTGATGGCGTAGACCCGCAGATCGTCATCACGCGTGGGTGCCAGGGCATCCGCTCTGGCGTGGACCATGACGGCTTCGCCCCCGGCGAGCGGGCCGAATTGCGCCTTCAGCGGCAGCACAATCTGCGCGTGCTTGCTGACTCGGCGCAGCATCGGTGGGCCCGAGTTCCGCCGCATCGGCCGCGCCTGCCCGCACACGGCATTCACCCATCCCGGACCGCCGAGGTCTCCCGCCCAGGAGGAGGCGCGCACGGCCGCTAGGCCCCAGAGACGGGCTCGCCGCAGCAGCACGAGACCCATGCCACCGGCAGCGGCCACCACCACAACGCCGATCACCAGGCCCGGCCCGCCCGCGAGCCATGCCGGCCACACCCAGCCCGTCAGCGCGAACAGGGCGGTGACACACATCATCGTGAGGCCGGAGACCGTGGTCCGGGCGCGCACGCGACTCAAAACACCGTCATCTCCGATGGCAGACGCGGGGGTAGGTGCGGACATGGTGCTGTGAGCCTACGGCGTGCGGGATGGAAGAATGGCATGTCGTGAAGACCTTCGACAGCCTGTTCGCGGAGCTTTCGGACCGCGCGGCCACCCGACCGGCCGGGTCCGGCACCGTGGCGGCGCTGGACGAGGGCGTCCACGCGCAGGGCAAGAAGGTCTTGGAGGAGGCGGGCGAAGTCTGGCTCGCCGCCGAACACGAGGACGACGACGCCCTCGCCCTGGAACTGTCGCAGCTGATCTACCGCATGCAGGTCATCATGATCGGGCGCGGCATCGGCCTGGAACAGGTCTACCGGCATCTGTAGGCGACCGCGCGGAGCACCTCCCGCCGCGTTGGTCGCCGCCCCGGCGGGGCGCGAGTGCCTTCGCGGCCGTGATCCCGTTCGTCGACGGGCATCCCGCAGCTTGCTGCGGCGAATGTCGTCATAGGCGAAACCTATGATCCGCCGGACCATCACCCCCTTTAGTCGCCGCCCACCAGACCCATCACCTGCAGAGCCATGACCCACGAAGGATGCACCATGTTGAGAGTCGCCGTTCCGAACAAGGGCACGCTATCCGAGTCCGCCGCCGAGATGCTCCGTGAGGCGGGCTACCGCGGGCGGCATGACGGCCGGGACCTGACGGTGCTGGACTCGGCGAACGGGGTCGAGTTCTTCTTCCTGCGCCCCAGGGACATTGCGGTCTACGTCGGGTCCGGTGATCTCGACCTGGGTATCACCGGCCGGGACCTGGCCATCGACTCGGAGGCACCGGTGCGGGAGGTGCTCGGGCTCGGATTCGGCCAGTCCAGCTTCCGTTTCGCCGCGCCGGAGGGACGGGACTGGGAGGTGGCCGATCTGCAAGGGGTGCGGGTTGGGACCGCATACGAGAACATCGTCACCGGCTACCTCCGCGAGCACGGGGTCACGGCGCGGGTCATCCGGCTCGACGGCGCGGTGGAGATCTCTGTGCAACTCGGTCTGGCCGACGCGATCGCTGACGTGGTCGGTTCCGGTCGCACCCTGCAGCAGCACGCGCTGGTGCCGTTCGGTGAGGTGGTCTGCGAGTCCGAGGCGATCGTGATCGCGCGCGGCAGCGACGCCGAGCTCAGCCCGGCCGCCGCACAGGTGGTCGACCGGCTCAGGGGCGTCGTGTTCGCGCAGCAGTACCTGATGCTCGACTACAACTGCCCGCGGGCGCTGTTGCCCGAGGCGAGCGCGATCACGCCGGGCCTGGAGTCGCCGACCGTGTCACCGCTCGGCGACCCCGAGTGGGTCGCGGTCCGTGCGATGGTGCTGCGCGCGGAAGCGAATCCCGTGATGGACGCGCTCGCCGCCCTCGGTGCGAAGGCGATCCTGGCATCCGACATCCGGTCGTGCCGCTTGTAGCGGGCTGCAGCCGGCTCAGGTGGCGAACGGTGCCTCCGGCGGGGGGCGCACCGTGCCGATCGGCCGCAGCGTGAGGGTCTGTGCGGCGCGGCCGACCGGACCCGACACATCATGCAGTACCGACGATGTCAGCCCGATACCGTCTGCTCCGAATGAGACGGTGGTGTCGAATCCCACCCACGGGCCGACCGGCCGGCGCACCAGGTGCACCGTGAGATCGGTGTTCGGGAAGAGCAACGTCGCCGGATCGGCGCGCACGGCGATCCCGTTCGCCGTGTCGATGAGGCTGAAGTACTTCGCCAGGGTCGACGATGGCGCGCCGTCGACGAGATCCACATCCGTGCGGATCCATACGCGTCCACGACCGGGTTTCCATCCCGGAAGCACGCGGAAATCCAGAGTACGGATGAACCCGCCGCCCCAGATCCCGGTGCCGTGCCACGGGGCGCCGTGATCCGGCCCGGGAAGCACATCGACGAAGCTGCCCGCGATCTCGCTCGTGTCGGACGTCGCCAGCCGCCACGCCGTCGCGCGCACCACGACCCGGCCGCCGGCCGTCATCTCCGCTTCGACCAACTCGACGGTGCGGCCGGGCCGGATCACCGAGGCGTGAACCTCGACCTCGCCGGTGGGGATCACGCCGAGAATGTCGAATGCCACCCGAGAGACGAGCAGATCATCCCGCGGCGAGCACCGTTCGATGGCGCGAACCAGCAGTCCCGACACCGGCGCCATGTGCTGGTGCTCCTGCGCCCACGCCCCTTGCGCATGGACGGTCGACCGAAAGCGTCCGGCGCCCAGCGGCTCGTAGTACGCGCGGGGGTCCGGCACGATGGAAGCGGCCGTCACACCCAGGACCCTAATCCGCCGACACGGCCTCGGTGCAGCCGGGATGGCCTCAGTCGCCGGGGCGCACCGGATCGGCCGGACGCACCGCATCGCTGGGGCGTGCAACATCGCCGGAACCCGCGGGATACGGCGGCGGCGTGCCGCCGAACGCGGGGCACAGCGGCTGGAACGAGCACCAGTCGCACAGTCTGCTGCGCCGTGGTGGGAAGTCTCCGGACGCGGACGCGCGTTCGATGGCGCGCCACAGCGCGACCACGCTGCGCTCGAAGGATTCCAGGCCGGCCGCATCCGGCGTGTATTCCAGCAGTTGTCCGTCGCCGAGGTACATGAGCCGCAGCCGCGCGGCGATCACGCCGCGCAGGCGATACAGCATGAGCGCATAGAACTTGAGTTGGAACAGCGCATCGTCCGCGTACGCCGCGGGAGGGGCCTTGCCGGTCTTGTAGTCGACGATGCGGATCAGCCCGTCCGGGCTCACGTCCAGGCGGTCGACGAATCCACGCGTCGGTACACCGTCGGGCAGCGTCACCTCCAGGCGCAGTTCGCACGCATCCGGCTCGAGGCGAGCCGGATCTTCCATCGAGAAATACCGGCCCAATAGCTCGCGGACGGCACCGAACCAGGCGTCGAGGTCGATGGCCTCCGGCAGCGTCGCGAGATCCGGCTGCCCCCGCACCAGATCCGCCCACAGCCGCGGAACGGCTGCGGCGGCCACCGTCTCGGTCCGTTCCGCTGCGTCGCGAGTGAACAGGTACTGCAAGACGGCGTGCACCAGTGTGCCGCGTGCGGCCGCGGCGGACGGCGGCTCCGGGATTCGGTCGATGACGCGGTAGCGGAACTTCAGCGGGCAGGACTTGAAATCGTTCGCGCGCGACGGCGAGAGTGCCTGCGGCACAGCCGGCCCAGCCGGCTGTCTCGGCTGTTTCGCCTGAGCCGTGTACGCCGCACCGTCGTCCGTCGCGACGGTGCGCGCTGTTGGCGTCATGTGTTCATCCATCACGACCACCGTAGGAGTCGGCACCGACAGCGCGGGTCGCGGCGCGCCGCCCACTACCCTCGAAGCGTGGCGGTCGGCGAACGTACCAAGCGGGGGCAGCGCCCGGCCGGCGCCGGCGCGGTGCGGCTGGCGCGCATCGCCGGCATCGACATCGTCGTCGCCCCGTCCTGGTTCCTGTCCGTGGCGCTGATCGTCGCGCTCGCGACTCCCGTGGTACTGCAACTGATCCCACGGATCAGCTCGTTCGGTGCCGCGGTGGTGTCCGTCGTGTTGGCGGTGCTGTTGGCGCTAAGCGTCCTCGCGCACGAGCTCGGGCACTGCCTGGTGGCACGGGTGTTCGGCATTGAGGTCCGCGAGGTGCGGCTGTACCTGGTCGGGGGGGTGTCGGAACTCGAAAGGTCCCCGGCGTCGGCCACCGAGGAGGCGCTGATCGCCGCCGCCGGGCCGGCCGTGTCCGCGCTGCTGGCCGTGGGCTGCTGGCTGCTGATGGGCGTGACCGAGGTGCGGACCATCGGTTGGCTCATCCTGATCGAGTTGGCCGTGGCGAACGCCATCGTGGCCGTATTCAACATCCTGCCGGCCCTGCCGCTCGACGGTGGTCGGGTGACGAGGGCGTTGATCTGGAAGATCTCGCGGCGGCGGCGCGTCGGCACGATCGTCGGCGTCGCCGGAGGGTTTCTGGTGGCGGCGGCGCTCATCGTGTGGGCCGGGCTGTTCCTGCGGACCGGCACCCGGCCCGGCCTCCTACAGGCCGCGATCGTGCTCGTGATGGCCGCGTTCGTCGCCGCGGGGGCGTGGGCGGAACGCCCGTCCGGCGCGGCGCGGGGGTGGCCACCGGGCATGCCGTTGTCCGCCGTGGCACGCCGCGTGGTCCCGATGGCCATGACCGAGCCGCTGGCGGCGGCGCTCGCGCTCCCGGCCGATATCGTCGTCGTGGTGACGGCCCCCGACGGTCGCGCCGTCGGCGTCGTGGACCGGAGCCGCGTGGCGGCCCCCGCAGCGCCCGGCCCCGATACAGCGTCATGGGCGGCGGTGACCCCGCTGGAACCTGGGATGATCGTGTCACCCCGCGAGGACCCGCGCGACGTCATTGAACGCGTCGCCGAATTGCGCCTGCCCTTCATCGTCTTGCTGGGGGAGGACGGGACCGTGCGAGGCGTGGTGACGCGCGCCGACATCGACCGTGCGAACGAAGCCGGTCTGCGCCGCCGGCGTCGGAATTGAGGGGCAGCGCGGTTGACAGGGAGAGGTCACTGATATGACGGAGTCCGACGCGGTGGACGATCCGGCGGTGGTGCCCGCGGAGGGTCTGCGCCCGCTTGCCCCCGGCGAACGGGTGCAACTGACCGACGCGAAGGGACGGCACCACACCGTCGTGCTGGAGGCGGGCGGGACGTTCCACACGCACAAGGGCGCGCTGGCCCACGACGACCTGATCGGCCGGCCGGAGGGCATCGTCGTGCAGTCCGCGAACGGGACGCCCTACCTCGCGCTGCGCCCGCTGCTCACGGACTACGTGCTGTCCATGCCGCGTGGCGCGGCCGTGATCTATCCCAAGGACGCGGCGCAGATCATCGCCTGGGGCGACATCTTCCCCGGCGCACGGGTTCTCGAGGCGGGGGCCGGATCCGGTGCGCTGACCTGTTCGCTGCTGCGCGCGGTGGGGCCGACCGGTTCGGTGATCTCCTACGAGATCCGGCCCGACCACGAGGTCTACGCGCGGCGGAACGTGGAGCAGTTCTTCGGATGCGTGCCCGCGACCTGGGATCTGCGCTCCGGGGACGCTGCCGGCTTCGACGGACCGGTCGACCGGATCGTGCTCGACATGCTCGAACCGTGGACCATGATCGAGATGATCTCGCGCTGTCTGGTGCCGGGCGGCGTACTGGTGGTCTACGTCGCCACCACGACGCAGCTGTCGCGGATCGCGGAGGAGCTGCGCGAGCACGGTGGCTTCACCGAGCCGGAGGGCTGGGAGACGCTGCAGCGGCCGTGGCACCTGGTGGGCCTCGCCGTGCGGCCGGAACACCGGATGATCGCGCACACCGCGTTCCTGTTCACGACGCGTCGGCTGGCCCCGGGGGTCCAGGCTCCGCGGCCGCACCGGCGTCCGACCGCATCGGGCGGGTAACCGCATCGGACGGGTAACGGCGCACGGGCCGGTGCGATGACCCGGGCTGCGAGCCGCCCCCGAGTAGGGTGAGGGCAGGTTTGTTCGGGGGCATTCGGGTGAGACTAGGGGAGGATTCCAGGTGACCCACAGTGATTCCACGGTCGCCGGCGGTGGTCCACACCCACTTCGGCGGCAACTCGACGAGGCACAAGAGCGTATCAACGCGCTCGCGGAACGGAACGAGAAGCTCGTCATCACGCTCCGCGAGGCCCGGGCGCAACTGCTCGAACTCCGCGAGGAAGTGGATCGGCTGGCGCAGCCCCCCAGCGGCTACGGGGTGTTCCTGGCGGCCGGGCCCGAGGGCACGGCGGAGGTGTACACCGGCGGGCGCCGCATGCGGCTCACCGTGTCGCCGACCGTCGAGGTCGGGGAGCTGCGCCGTGGCCAACAGCTCCGGCTCAACGAGGCGTTGACGGTCGTCGAGGCCACCGCATTCGACCGCACCGGGGAGGTCGCGTCGCTGCGCGAGTTGATCGGCGGCGACCGCGCGCTCGTGGTCGGGCACGCCGACGAGGAGCGGATCGTGCACCTCGCCGAACCGCTGCTGGATTCGCCGCTCAAGCCCGGCGATTCCCTGCTGGTCGACACGAAGGTCGGCTACGCCTACGAGCGGATCCCCAAGGCGGAGGTGGAGGACCTCGTGCTGGAGGAGGTTCCGGACGTCTCCTACGCCGATATCGGCGGCCTGACCCGGCAGATCGAACAGATCCGCGACGCCGTGGAGCTCCCGTTCTTGCACGCCGAACTGTTCGCGCAGTACAAGCTCCGCCCCCCGAAGGGCGTGCTGCTGTACGGCCCGCCGGGGTGCGGCAAGACGCTCATCGCGAAGGCGGTGGCGAACTCGCTGGCGAAGCAGGTTGCGGAGGCGCGGGGCGGGGAGAAGGTCACCAGCTACTTCTTGAATATCAAGGGGCCGGAGCTGCTGAACAAGTACGTCGGCGAAACGGAACGGACGATCCGGCTGATCTTCCAGCGGGCGCGGGAGAAGGCGTCGGAGGGGACGCCGGTGATCGTGTTCTTCGACGAGATGGACTCGGTCTTCCGGACCCGCGGTTCCGGGGTGTCCTCGGACGTGGAGACGACCATCGTGCCGCAGTTGCTCAGCGAGATCGACGGCGTGGAGGGGCTCGAGAACGTCAGCGTGATCGGCGCCTCGAACCGTGAGGACATGATCGATCCGGCCATCCTGCGGCCGGGCCGGCTCGACGTGAAAATCAAGATCGAACGGCCGGACGCAGAGGCGGCGCGGGACATCTTCGCGAAGTACCTCACGGCCGACCTGCCGCTCTCCGCGGACGATCTCGCAGAATTCGGCGGCGACCGGGAGGCGACCGTCGCCGCGATGATCCAACACACCGTGGAGCGCATGTACGTCGAGGACGACGACAACCGGTTCCTGGAGGTCACCTACGCCAACGGCGACAAGGAAGTGTTGTACTTCAAGGACTTCAACTCCGGGGCGATGATCCAGAACATCGTGGATCGCGCGAAGAAGTCGGCGATCAAGGCGCGCATCGAATCCGGCAGCGAGGGGCTCCAACTGGCGCACCTGCTCTCCGCGATCGCGGACGAGTTCACCGAGAACGAGGACCTGCCGAACACCACGAACCCCGACGACTGGGCGCGGATCTCCGGCAAGAAGGGCGAGCGCATCGTTTACATCCGGACCCTGGTCTCCGGCAAGCAGTCCGAAGGTTCCCGCGCCATCGACACCGCCTCCTCCACGGGCCAGTACCTGTAGCGCACAACGGTTATCGATCCCGCGCGCCCCCGACCGCACGGTGGGGGGCACCGAGACCGCTAGATTCGTCGGTGTGGAGATCGACGGCGCAGCACCTATCGACGGCGCGGTACCCGACAAGGACTACCGGAGCGACCAAGGTCCGGACACGCTCGGGCTGACGGCACGGCGCATCGTCGGCACCGAGGTCGAATACGGCATCTCCGTGCCCGGCGACCCGTCGGCGAACCCGGTCGTCACCTCCACGCAGGTCGTGTTGGCATATGCCGCGTCGGTCGCGGCGCCGCGCGCCCGGCGGGCCCGGTGGGATTACGAGGTCGAATCGCCGCTACGCGACGCCCGCGGCTACGACCTGTCCAGCCTGTTCGGCCCCGCCGTGGAGCCCGATATCGACGACATCGGTTCGGCCAACGTCATTCTGTCCAACGGCGCCCGGCTGTACGTCGACCACGCGCATCCCGAGTTCTCCGCTCCGGAAGCCACCAATCCGACCGACGCCGTGATCTACGACAAGGCCGGTGAGCGCGTGATGGAGGAGGCCGCCCGCCTCGCCGGATCCGTCCCGGGCGCGAAACAGCTGCACCTGTACAAGAACAACGTCGACGGGAAGGGCGCCTCGTACGGGACGCACGAGAACTATCTATGTCTGCGCGAGACGCCGTTCGGTGTGCTGGTGGCCGGTCTTACGCCGTTCTTCGTGTCGCGGCAGGTGATCACCGGAGCCGGCCGGGTCGGCATCGGTCCGACCGGACAGACTCCCGGATTCCAGCTCGGCCAACGGTCGGATTACATCGAGGTCGAGGTCGGCCTGGAGACCACGCTCAAGCGCGGCATCATCAACACCCGCGACGAACCGCACTCCGACCCCGGGAAATACCGCCGGCTCCACGTCATCATCGGGGACGCGAACTTGGCGGAACTGGCCACCTATCTGAAGGTCGGCACGACGGCGCTGGTGCTGTCCATGATCGAACAGGGCTGGCCGCTGCCGCCGGTGGCGCTGGCGCAGCCCGTGGCGGCCGTGCACGCGATCTCGCATGACCCGTCACTGGCGGCGACGGTCCCGCTCGCCGACGGGCGCACCGCGCGCGGTCTGGACATCCAGCGCGCCTACGCCGAGGCGGCCGCCGGTTTCGTCGCGGACCGGTACGGGGATGACGTTGATCGTGAGACATCGCTCGTCCTGGAGAGATGGATCGCTGTACTCGACGCGCTGGAACGCGATCCGATGGAGCTGGCCGATCAGCTCGACTGGCCCGCGAAACTCCGTCTGCTGGAAGGCTTCCGGACCCGGGACGGGCTCGGCTGGGCAGCGCCGCGGCTGGCGATGGTCGACCTGCAATACTCCGACGTCCGACTCGACAAGGGCCTGTACAACCGGCTGGTGTCCCGTGGGTCAATGCGGCGTCTGGTCACCGAGGACGCCGTCCGGTGCGCGATGGTCGAACCCCCGGAGGACACGCGCGCCTATTTCCGTGGCCGGTGCGTGAAGGAGTACAGCGACCGGTTGGCGGCTGCGTCGTGGGACTCCGTCATATTCGATGTCGGCCGCGAGTCGCTGGTCCGCATCCCTACGCTGGAACCGACACGCGGAACCAAGCGCAATGTCGGTGCGTTGATGGACGCGGTGCACGACGCCGCGGAACTCGTCGACGCGCTCACCCGGCCGTAGCCGCCTGGGTAGAGTCGACGGTGTCACGGCGGGTGCCACGACAGGCGCCAGGGTGCTGGGTGACCGGATACCGCGCCGACTGACGCGGTCAGCGCGGCGAAGTGTCCGCGTGCAGCGAGAGGAAGTCGAATGTCACAGGAGCGGGTCACGCGCCACGGCGGCGGCGATGACGACGACGCGGCGGCGGCCGAGCCGGCCGGTCAGGAGCGCAGGGAGAAGCTCGCCTCCGAGACCGACGATCTGCTCGATGAGATCGATGACGTCCTCGAATCCAACGCTGAGGACTTCGTCCGGGCGTACGTCCAGAAGGGCGGCCAGTGACCTTGGCCACTGACCAGCATTGGCCCGCGGCCGCGGTCCCGTCCGCGTACCTCACGCCGGGGATTGGATCGTTCGTCGAGTTCCTCGCCAAGGCCGAACCGGCGCTGCTCGCCAGATCGACCGTGCCGGGGCGGGTGCCCGAGCTCCCGCACGGAACCACGATCGTCGCGCTCACGTTCGCCGACGGCGTGGTGATGGCAGGCGATCGGCGCGCCACGATGGGCAACATGGTCGCGCAACGCGACATCGAGAAGGTCTTCGTCGCAGACTCCCATTCCATGGTGGGGATCGCTGGGACGGCCGGTGTGGCCCTGGAACTCGTCCGCCTCTTCCAACTGGAGCTGGAGCACTACGAGAAGATCGAGGGCACCCGGCTGTCGTTGGCGGGCAAGGCGAACCGGATGGCGTCGATGATTCGCGGTAACCTCGCGGCCGCCATGCAGGGGCTGGCCGTGCTGCCGATGTTCGCCGGCTACGACCTCGATCGTCGCGCGACGAAGGCGGGCGACGCCGGCCGGATCTTCTCCTACGACATCGCCGGCGGGCTGTACGAGGAGCACGCCTACCACGCCGTCGGGTCGGGGGCTGTCTTCGCGAAGTCCGCGCTGAAGAAGCGTCACGACCCGGCCGCCGCCGTCGGCGGAGCCGTTCGTGCGGCGATCGAGGCGCTGTACGACGCCGCGGACGAGGACACCGCCACCGGTGGGCCCGACCTGTCCCGCAACATCTACCCGGTGGTGGTCGTCGCGACCGCGGACGGTGCGCTGCGCCAGCCGGACGACGAGATCGGTGCCGTCGCACAGGAGGTTGTCGCCGATCGACGGGTGCGCCCCGGTGGGTGACGCATCGAATATGACGCTGTTCACGGCGTTTCTGATATTCACGAGATCCACGGACGACCCGCACGCGAGGAGCGATCGACGGTGACAGCGCTATGACCATGCCGATCTACGCGTCGCCCGAGCAGTTCATGCGGGACCGCTCGGACTACGCGCGCAAGGGCATCGCCCGCGGTCGCAGCGTGGTGGTGACGACGTATGCCGGCGGCGTGCTCTTCGTCGCCGAGAACAACTGGCGGACTCTGCACAAGGTCAGCGAGATCTACGATCGCATCGGTTTCGCCGCCGTCGGCCGCTACAACGAGTTCGAGAACCTGCGGACGGCCGGAATCCGGCTGGCGGACGTGCGGGGCTATTCCTACGACCGACGCGACGTTACCGGCCGGTGGCTCGCCAACGCGTTTGCGCAGACGCTGGGATCGATCTTCTCCGAGCACCAGAAACCCTTCGAGGTGGAGCTCTGTGTGGCCGAGGTCGGCACCCATCCGGGCAACGGCCACCCGACGGAGGCGGCCCCCGGGACACGCACCATGGCAACCGATCAGCTGTACCGCATCTCCTATGACGGCTCGATCGTCGACGAGACCCGGTTCGTCGTCATGGGCGGTTCCACGGAGCCGGTTGCGGCGGCGCTTGAGGAATCGTTCCGCTCGGGATGGCCGCTCCAGGCCGCGCTGGCGGCGGCGGTCAAGGCGCTGGGCGCCGCGGGGGAGGGTGCGCCGCGAGATCTGCGGGCAGACCAACTCGAGGTCGCGGTGCTGGACCGTGCGGCGATCGGGCGCACGTTCCGGCGCCTGGACGACACCGAGGTCGCGGCGGCGCTCGCGGGCGGTGCCGTGCCGGCCGGGAACGCAGGATCCGCTGAGCATGCAGAGCTGGCCGAGAACGCCGAGTCGGACGGACCGGGCGACGCATAGCTCCGGCAGGCCGGGTGCGGCTCGCTAGGCTGAAGGATATGCGGCGGCGGATCTTCGGGATCGAAACAGAATTCGGTATTACCTGTACATTCCACGGCCAGCGGCGCCTCGGGCCCGACGAAGTCGCCCGCTATCTGTTCCGCCGCGTCGTCTCCTGGGGACGATCATCGAATGTGTTCCTGCGCAACGGTTCCCGTCTCTATCTGGATGTCGGGTCGCATCCGGAATACGCCACCGCCGAATGTGACGACCTCCTTGAACTCGTCGCGCACGACAAGGCGGGCGAGCGGATCCTGCACGATCTGGTGGTCGATGCCGAGGCCCGGCTGGCCGACGAGGGGATCGGCGGGGACATCTATCTGTTCAAGAACAACACGGACTCCGCCGGAAACTCCTACGGATGCCACGAGAACTACCTGGTGCACCGGACCGGTGAGTTCTCGACCCTCGCCGAGGGGCTGATCCCGTTCCTGGTGAGTCGGCAGTTGATCGCGGGGGCGGGGAAGATCGTCTCCACCGCGCACGGTTCCGCGGCGTATCACCTCTCGCAGCGCGCCGACCACATCTGGGAGGGTGTCTCCAGCGCCACCACCAGATCCCGGCCGATCATCAATACGCGCGATGAGCCGCATGCCGACGCGGAGAAGTACCGCAGGCTGCACGTAATTGTGGGCGACTCCAATATGAGCGAGGCCACGACGTTGCTCAAGGTCGGGTCGGCCGCGCTGGTGCTGGAAATGATCGAGGCGGGCGCGCCCGTGCGGGACTTCACCTTCGAGAACCCCATTCGCGCCATCCGGGAGATCTCCCAGGACCTCACCGGCCGCAAGACGGTCCGGCTCGCCGGGGGCGGGCATATCTCGGCGCTGGACGCGCAGCAGGACTATTACCAACGTGTTCGGGATTTCGTCGCCAGGCGCGGCGGCGACCCGGTCACCGCCCACGTCCTCGATCTATGGGAGCGGGTCTTGGTCGCCGTCGAGACCGGCGACATGTCCGGCGTCGACACCGAGATCGATTGGATCATCAAGAAGAAGCTGATCGACTCCTATGCCGTCAAGCACGGTCTGGCGCTCGATCACCCGCGCATCGCGCAACTCGACCTGACCTATCACGACGTGCGGCCCGGACGCGGGCTGTATTCGCTCCTCGCCGCACGCGGCCAGATCGCGCGGGTCGTCACGGATGCGGATATCGAGGAGGCGGTCACTACGCCGCCGCAGAGCACGCGCGCCCGGTTGCGTGGAGCGTTCGTGGCCGCCGCACAGGACGCGGGCCGGGACTACACCGTCGACTGGGTCCACCTCAAGCTGAACGATCAGGCGCAACGCACGGTGTTGCTCAAGGATCCGTTCGAGGCCATCGACGAGCGCGTCGACCGGCTGATTTCCGCGATGTGACGGCGTAGCGAATCAGGGCCGTCGCAGCGAAGCTGCAGGCCCGATAAGCGGAGCGCCGAACGAGCAATTCGGCACTGCGATGTGACGGCGTAGCGGGCGGTGCCCGTCGCGACGTTTCCGTGAGCGACGCCGGAGGGAGGCTGGCCCGTCGCGACGGAGTCGCAGGGCCGCCGAGCGGAGCGTGGAGCGAACAATTCAACACTGCAGGCCCGATGAGTGGAGCTGGAACGAGCAACTCAGCGCCGCGATGTGACGTGAGGTGAGTGGTAACGCCACGCGGAGCATGCGATATGGCACGCTGGGCGCGTGCCCACCTCTGTTCCCGTCTCGAAGGCGGAGCGGCTGCTGGACCTCGTCATCGCGCTGCTCAACTCCCGGTACTACCGCACCGCCGCGTGGATCCGCGATCACGTCGCCGGCTATCGCGATGCGCCCGGCGGCCCGGCAGGCGACGCAGCATTCGCCCGGATGTTCGAACGCGACAAACAGGAACTCCGTGATCTTGGCATCCCGATCGAGACCGACGTCGCCGGCGACGGATACCGCATTCGCCCCGCCGATTTCGCCCTGCCGCCGCTCACGCTCACGCCCGCCGAGGCCGCTGCGCTCGCGGTCGCGTCCCGGTTATGGGAGACGACGGTCCTCGCGGACGCCGGGTCTGCCGCGCTGCGGAAGGTTCGTGACGCCGCGGAATCGGTTACTGGAAGCGCCGGCGGCGCTGACAGTGACGGTGTCGACGACCCGGACAGTCCGCTTCAACGGCTGCAGGCGCGGCTGCGCACGAGCGAACCGTCGTTCAGCGACCTCTATCAGGCGATTCGCGCTCGGCGCGGCGTGCGTTTCGACTATCGCGGCGTGGCTGACACGCACAGCGAGCCGCGGTCCGTCGAGCCGTGGGGCATGGTGAATTACCGGGGCGTGTGGTACATGGTCGGCCACGACACCGACCGGAACGCGCCGCGTACCTTCCGGCTATCCCGGATCAGCGGCGCCGTCACGGCCGTCGGACGGTCCGGTGCCGTCGCCGTTCCGCCCGGCATCGACCTCCGCCAGTTCGTCGCCGCGCACGCGGACAGTTCGCCGTCATCTGTCGCGCTCGTTCGGATCCGCGTCGGCACGGCCGCGGGCTTGCGTCGGGGGGCAGAGGTCCTGCATGCCGCCGGACCGGACCGGTATGACGGATATGACGAGGTTCGTATCCCATGCGCGTCCCTCAGCGACACGGCCCGCCGGATCGCCGGCCACGGGGCGGACGTCCTGGTGATCGACCCGCCCGAGCTGCGCGAGGCCGTCCGCAGCCTGCTGACGGGGGCGTCGCGATGACCGCCGCGCCGGCGCGGCGCGGCGCGGAATCCGCCGTCGACCAGGCGTCCCGCATGTTGGCCCTCGTGCCGTACATCTCGCGGCGACCCGGGGTGTCCATCTCCGAGTTGGCCCAGGAGTTCGGCGTCGGCATCGACCAGATCACCGCCGATCTCAACCTGCTGATGGTCTGCGGGGAGCCCGGCTACTACCCGAACGAACTGATTGACGTGGTGCTCGACGAGGACGACGGAACGGTCTCAATCGCGTACGACGCTGGTATCGATCGCCCGGTGCGGCTGAGCCCCGATGAGGCCGTCACGTTGACCGTCGCGCTCCGGGCCCTCGCGGACCTACCGGATCTGGTCGACGCCGACGCCGTGCACTCGGCCCTGGCCAAGCTCGAATCCGCTGCGGGACCGGTCCCCGCGATCACCGTCGCCGCCGCCGATCCGACCCCCGCGCTGGGGACCGTGCGGAAAGCCGTGGAGAGTGGCCACCGGCTGTGGATGCGGTACTACACCGCGTCGCGCGATGAGCTCACCGAACGGGAGGTCGACCCGATTCGGATCCTCGTCATCGACGGTCACGCCTATCTGGAGGGCTACTGCTACAGCGCACAATCCATCCGCCGATTCCGCGTCGACCGGATCGACGAGGTGCGCATGCTCGACGTGCCCGCGCAACCGCCGCTATGGGTCGGTGCCGACGTTCCGCTGGCCCTGTTCACGCCCGGGCGCGACGCCCCACCCGTGACGTTGCATCTGGAACCGGCGGCCGCATGGGTCGCCGAGTACTACCTGATGGATGACATCGCGGAATCCGCTGACGATCCGGGTGCGTTGGACGTGCGCATGCGGGCGTCCGACGAGGAGTGGCTCATCCGGCTGGTGCTCTCGCTCGGGGGCGCGGCCACCATCGTCGATCGCCCCGACCTGGCCGAGCAGGTGGCGTTGCGCGCCCGCGCCGCGCTAGCGGCCTACGAGCACATGCCGTCGCCGGGCGGATCGATCGAGACGACACCGGACGTCCCGCAATAACTGCGTAGGATCGGCGTACCGGGTCCGCTTCCGTGCCCGCATCGCCCATGAGCATGAGTACGTCAGGGGAAATAATCGTGCCATCGCTGCGCCGACGTGGACCTGCGCGGCCCGCGGACGGGTCGATGACCCTGATGGAGCACCTGTACGAGCTCCGTCATCGGATGTTCCTCGCCGTCCTTGCGATCTTCGTCGGTTCGGCAATCGGTTTCATCTGGTTCTCGGTGGGCATCCCGGCGCGGCACATCCGTCCGCCCGGCGAGATCCTCATCGAGCCCTACTGCGCCGTGCCGCCGACGCGGCGTGTCACGTTCAACGGCACCGGCACATGCACCCTACTGGCCACCACTCCGTTCTCGACGCTGCAGCTTCGCCTGACCGCCGCGGTGATGGCCGGCGCCGTCCTCAGCTGTCCGCTGTGGCTCTACCAGCTGTGGGCGTATGTCGGCCCGGCGCTGTACAGCAAGGAGAAGAAGTTCGCGCTGAGCTTCACCGGGATCGGGGCGGCGCTCTTCGCTGGGGGCATGGTGCTCGCCTACCTGGTGATCCCGGAGGCGCTGAAGGTACTGCTCGGTTTCGGTGGTCAGTACGTGGACGCGGCGCTGGATCCGCAGGGGTACTACAAGTTCCTGATCGGCATGATGCTCATCTTCGGAGTGTCACTGGAACTGCCGTTACTGCTGGTGATGCTGAACTTCGCGGGCGTGGTCAAGGGCGCCAAGCTGGCCAAGGCACGCCGTTACGCCTTCTTCGGGCTGATCGTGTTCGCGGGGATCGCGGTGCCCGGCAACGATCCGGTGAGCATGAGCGTGTTGGCCGTCACCCTGTGTGTGCTCTATGAAGGCGCCGTGCAGGTGTCCAAGGCGCACGACCGCAGGAAGCTGAAGGTGGCCGCCGCGTCCTATGCGCAGTTGCCGGACGACGTGGCGTCGTCGCTGGAGCCGGGTGACCTGCCCGGGTCGGACGGCGATTCGGCCGTCGATCTGGGTGCAGCAGGGGACATCGACGCACCCGCGCCGGTGGAGGCAGCGGAGCCGATCCGGTCGGCCGCGCCGGCCGCGAACTCCGTCATATCCGCTGGCGATGGTCGCGGCGACACGATACGGAGCGACGACGGCTGGGCCGACGTGACCTGAGACCCGATGTGACACGCTGGGTGCGTGTCCGCCGACGATTCGCCCCGCACACCGGCGGAGCGATACGCCGCCGCGGCTGTCCGCGCCGCCTACCCGGGTATGACGCGGTTCGCGGCCACGCAACCGTTCGAACTCGACCCGTTCCAGATCGAGGCCTGCCAGGCACTCGAACGCGGCGAGTGCGTGCTGGTGTGCGCACCAACCGGGGCCGGCAAGACCGTGGTCGGGGAGTTCGCTGTCGCCCGGGCGCTCGCGGCAGGGGCCAAGTGCTTCTACACGACACCGATCAAGGCGCTGTCCAACCAGAAGTACGGGGATCTGACCGCGGAGTACGGCAGCGACACGGTCGGATTGCTCACCGGTGACACGTCGATCAACTCGCACGCACCCATCGCCGTGATGACGACCGAGGTGCTGCGGAACATGCTGTACGCCGGATCGCCCGACCTGGACGGGCTGGCCGCCGTCGTGCTGGACGAGGTGCACTTCCTCGCCGACAAGTTCCGCGGCGCGGTCTGGGAAGAGGTGATCCTGCACCTGCCGACGACCGTCCAAGTGGTCGGGCTGTCGGCGACGGTGTCGAACGCCGAGGAGTTCGGCGATTGGCTCCGGACCGTGCGCGGACAGACGACCGTCGTGGTGGATGAGGTCCGCCCGGTGCCGTTGTGGCAGCACATGATGGTCGGGCGGCGGATTTTCGACCTCTACGCCGAACGGACCGACGAGCCCACCGGCCGCGAGGCACGCGACTCACGGCGACGCATCGACCCGGCGTTGCAGCGCGCGATCTCCGCCGCTGCCTCGGCTGTGTCCCGCTCCGGGTTCGGCCCACGCGAGCCGCGATCGGGGTCGCGATCGGTGCCGGGTCGCGGGCGCGAAGCCGCGCGGTGGCGACCGGCTCCGCGCCCCGTCATGCTCGATCGGCTGGACGCCGCCGGTCTGCTCCCGGCGATCGTGTTCGTGTTCTCGCGAGCGGGATGCGATGCCGCGGTCGAGCAGTGCTTGCGAGCGGGCATCCGGCTGGCCGACGATCACGAGCGCGCCGCCATCGGCCTCATCGTGGACCGGCACACGGCCGGATTGCCGCCGGCGGACCTGGAGACACTGGGGTACTGGTCGTGGCGCGCCGCACTGGAGCGTGGGATCGCCGCGCATCACGCGGGGTTACTGCCGGCGTTCAAAGAGACCGTCGAGGAGCTCTTCGCCGAAGGCCTGGTGAAGGTCGTCTTCGCGACCGAGACCCTCGCGCTGGGCATCAACATGCCGGCGCGCACCGTAGTCCTGGAACGGCTCGTCAAGTACAACGGCGAGAGCCATGCGGAGGTCACCCCGGGGGAGTACACGCAGCTCACGGGCCGTGCCGGGCGGCGGGGGATCGACATCGAGGGCCATGCGGTGGTCGTGTGGTCGCCGGAGGTCGACGTGCACGCGGTCGCGGGCCTGGCCGCGGCGCGTACCTTCCCGCTGCGCAGCTCGTTCCGGCCCACCTACAACATGACCGTGAACCTTATCGCGCGTCGCGGCCGGGCAGCGGCACGTTCCCTGCTGGAACAGTCCTTCGCGCAATTCCAGACGGATCGCACGATCGTCGGCAAGGCGAGGCAGGTACGCCTCGGGGACGAGCGCATCCATGAGTTGGAGACGACCCTGGTCTGCGAGCACGGCGACGCCGCCGAATACGCGGATCTGGTCACCCGGCTCGCCAGCGCCGAGCGGGCGGCGGCGAGCAAGCGGTCGTCCCGCCGATGGGAGACGATCCGATCCGATCTCGCGGCGCTGCGCCGGGGCGATGTGATCTACGTCCCGGCCGGCCGACGGACCGGCCTGGCCGTTGTCCTGGACGCGCGTCCCGGCCCGGACGGCAGCGTACGGCCGCTCGTGGCCACCGACCGCGCGTGGGCCGGTCGCCTGGCGGCAGCCGACTTCCGTGGCGCGGTACCGGTTCTCGGCAGGCTGAGGTTGCGGAAGCACACCGAACATCGCGAGCCTTCGGTGCGGCGCGATCTGGCATCGGCGTTGGCGTCGTCCGGGATCCGCCCTCCGGTTCGCGGCGTCCGGAGCCGCGGGTCGATTGCCGGCGGTGCGGAAGGTGCGACCGACACCGATGCCGCCCGGATCGAAGTGCTGCGGCGAGCCGTCCGGTCGCATCCGGTCCATTCCTGCCCCGATCGCGAGTGGCACCTGCAGACTGCGCGTGCGCTAACGGTTTTGGCGGCGCAGAACCAGGAGCTTCGCGGCCAGGTCGAACGGTCGCGGCAATCGCTCGGCCGTTCGCTCGATCGGATCGCGGACCTGTTGACGTCACTGGGATACCTTGACGGCGATCAGGCGACCGGCGCGGGGCGCATGCTGCAGCGGGTGTGGTCGGAGAGCGACCTGGTGGCCACCGAGTGCGTCCGGCGGGGTGTGTGGGCGCAGCTGCCTGCCGGTGAGTTGGCGGCGGCGGTCTCGGCGCTCGTGTTCGAGTCGCGGCGTGACCTGCCGGCCAGCCGGCGAGCTCTCACCGGACCGGTGGGGGACGCCGTGCAGGCCGTCGTGGATGTCTGGCAGGACGTGGTGGCGGACGAGGATCGGTTCGGCGTCGATCGCAGCCGTGCTCCGGACCCCGGGTTCGCGACGGCGGTGTGCGTGTGGGCGGACGGTGGAACCCTGGCGGACGCGCTGGCGAGTGCGGCGACCGGCGGCGTAGACCTCTCGCCCGGGGACTTCGTGCGCTGGTGCCGGCAGACCGTCGATCTGCTCGACCAGATCCGGATCGCTGCCCCGATCGCGGCCGCCCCGCGCGCGGGCGAGGCCATAGCTGCGATCCGCCGCGGTGTCGTGGCGCTCGGTGTCGACTGAACTCGGCGCGACGTTACGAGGCGGCAGCCGGCCCGCTACTGACATTTCGGCTTCCAATCCTTACGCTGTGCCGATGGCGAGCCGCGCAGGCACGTGCGCCCGCCTGTGGTTGGATCATGACGACCGGTACCACGTCCGGGCGAGCACTCACGACACCGACGGAGGCATTGATGACGACGCCGAACGGCTCCGACGCCCCCAGCGACGAAGCCCCGCAGCCCGCGCAGCCGTGGCCGACCTACCCGCCGCCGCAGGCGCCGGAACAGGCTTCGGCACCCGCGTGGGAGTCGGCACCACAGGCACCCGAGCAGGACGCTGCCCCCGCATGGCAGGCGGCTCCGGAACCCGGACCACAAGCGGCTGCGCAGTCGGGCACACAGCCGGCCGCGTCTGTCTGGCAGGCGGCCGCCGCGCCCGAAGCGGCGGCACAACCCTCGCCCGCATCTGCGCCGTCGCCGGCGCATGCTGCACCACCCCCACCGGCGGCGCCCGCGGCGTATGAACAGCCGGGCCAATACGGGCAACCGGCCGGATACAGCCAGCCGACGACCTACGGTCAGGCGGCGCAATACGGTCAGCCCGCTGGCTACGCCCAGGCCGGGTACGCGCAACCGCAGGGCTATGGTCAATCCACAGCTGGTCAATCCACAGCTGGTCAATCCACAGCTGGCCAATCGGCGGGATACAACCAGCCCGGGTACGCGGCGCCGGCGTACGGCCAGCAGCCCACGCAGAGCTTTGCCCAGCCGACCTACGGCCAACAGGCGTCGACCCCCGCCCAGGGCGGGTACGGGGCCGGGCCCGCCGCCTATGAGCAGCCTCCGGCGTACGCACAGCCGAACTCATACGGGTGGTCCGACACCCCCGCGCAGCAGCCAGGGTTCGGCCAGCAGACGGCGCTCGCTGAGCCTCCGGCGGCCCCGAAGAAGTCGCACGCCGGCGCGATCGTCGGCGTGCTTCTGGCGGCGGTGGTGCTGGCCGCGGCCGCCGTCGTGCTGTTCTGGAAACCGGGCTATCTGAACACGACAGTGTTCGACAAGACGGCCTTGCAGCAGGGGGTGACGTCGATCCTGACCAATGCCCCGACCGACAACCCGTCCGGTTACGGCCTGTCGGACATCGCCAACGTCACCTGCCCCTCCGGCGTGAAGGTGAAGGCGGGGGACACGTTCACCTGCACGCTCACCCAGGCTGGCGCCGACAAATCGGTGACGGTGACGATTGTCGACGGCAGCGGCGCCTACAAGGTCGGGATCCCGCACTGACCTAGGGTCGCCTAAGGTCGTGGTCCGCGCCACGTCCCAGGTTCAGTTCCGGGCCTGGTCAAGGGCGGTTCGGCCGAGTACTTCGACCGTGACCAGTGCTCAAGTAATACGGCCGTGCGTCGATAGCGGAGGCATGACCGCCCACGCTGCACTCGCGAGCAGGGGCGCCTCCGTCCGCGCCAAGGCGCGCCGGGGGCTGCCTCGGGCCTCGCGGGCAGTGTTCGTCGATCTCGCCATGTGGATGGTCGGGCTGGGCGTCGTGGTCGGCGCCGTGTTCCCCCTCCTCACGGTGGTGCTCGGCGTGCCGGTCGACGCCGCGCTGACCGTCCGGATCTTCGTCGCCACGGTGTTCGCGGGGCTGCTGGTGGGCGGGGTCAACTGGTGGCTGGCTCGGCGGGTGATCGGGCCACGGCTGCGCACGCTGAGCGGCGGCATGCAGCAGGTGGCCGCTACGCTGCGCCACGCCAGTGAAACCGGCGACTGGTCGGGGTGCGATGACGGCACATGCCTCCTACCGGTGGATTCCGATGACGAGTTGGGTGATGGCGCCCGCGCTTTCAACGCATTGGTCGGCGCGCTCGCCGACTCGCATCGGGTCGAGTCAGCGATCCGCGACCTGTTCCAGACGTTGTCGAGCCACCTGGAGGTCGATCGGCTTGCCGCCGCCTCGCTCGACTGGGTTGCCGGGCAAGTTCACGCCACGGCCGGTGCGTTCCTGGTGTGTCGCGACGATGAGCTCTGCCGAGCCGCAGCCTGCGGCACGATCGATGACGCACCACTGTGCGTCGCACCGGAACTCCAGGCGATGCTCCGGACCGAGACGACACGCCGTGTCGCGGTCGCTCTCGCAGGGTCGGAGTCTGCCTGGGCCGTGCCGCTCACATTCGCCGAGCAGCCATTGGGCGTGATCGTGCTGGCGGACACCCGCCCGGTGAGCCCGGAGGGTGAGCGCCTACTGGACCTGTTCCGGCGCGCGGTCGCAGTCTCGCTGCACAACGCGCTGACCCACGAACGCTCCCAACAGCTCGCGCAGTGGGACCCTCTCACGGGTTGCGCCAATCGCCGCTCCGGCATGGCGAACCTGGAGGAGGCCCTTGCGGCTCGGAGTCGGGCCGAGGTCGGCGTGCTGATGATCGACCTCGACCATTTCAAGCGCGTGAATGACGCCTTCGGCCACCTCGTCGGTGACCAGGTGCTCAGCCACGCTGCCCGGACGATCGCCGGTTGCCTGCGTTCGACCGACACCCTCGTCCGCTACGGCGGCGAGGAGTTCCTCGCCATCCTGCCCGGCACGAGCGCACGCGACCTGATCGGCGCCGCCCGGCGCATCACGCTCGCCCTGGAGCACTCACCGATCACCATCGACCAGAACACCATCCGGGTGACCGTCAGCGTCGGCGCGGCCCTGCACACCACCACCGGCGAGCAGGACGTCGAGGGCCTCTTGCGCGACGCCGATCGCGCGCTCTACGCGGCAAAGTCCGGCGGGCGCAACCGCGCCGTTCTCGCCGTCCCCGAGCCGGCACATCACCACCACAGCACAGCGCCCGCATAGCACCGCGTACGTACCAACCCCATGACAGCTGGCGGCGAGATCACCGCGGCAGGTCAGCGAGCGCTGCGAGCAGCCGTTCGACAGATCGACCGATGGGGTGCTCGCGCGCCAGGTCCGCCAGCCGGTCCGGATCGTGCGCCGCACGCGGAAGCCGGAACGAACCCGTCGGCGTGCTGGCCTCGACCGCCGCATCTCGGCGCACGTGCACGACACGTGCTGCCGCGCGCAGATAGTCGACAGCTCCCGCAATGCGGCCGCGCAGCGCTGGCGAGAGCGGCGACGCCTCCTGCTGCGCCACCGCGATCACCGCCTCGATCGAGCCGTAGTCCGCCACCAGTCGCGCCGCGGTCTTCTCGCCGATACCGGGCACTCCCGGCAGGCCGTCCGACGGATCGCCGCGCAGCGTCGCCATGACGGCGTAGCCCGGCCCGTCGACGCCGTAGCGCTCGTGCAGCAGACGCGAATCGATGACGGCGGCATTGCCCATCCCACCTCCCATATAGCGCACCGTCACCGGCGCCGGTAGGTCACGCACCAGTTGGAACAGATCGCGGTCGCCGGACACGATCTCGACGGGTTCCGTCCATTCCGTTTCGGCGAGCGTTCCGATCACGTCGTCCGCCTCGCACTCCGGCGCGCCGGCCGTCGCGATCCCGACAGCGTCCAGCACGTCCAAGATCACCGGGACCTGCCAGGCGAGTTCGTCCGGAACCTCCTCTGCAGTCGCGGAGCCGGCCACGTCCAAGACCGCTGCATCCGACGCAGGTGCGCCCGGATCGGCCCCACCCGAGAACGTCGTCATAGGCGGTTCGTCCGCCACCCGATGCGCCTTGTAGCTCGGAACCAGGGCCACCCGCCACGCCGGCCGCCAATCGACATCGAGGCACGCCACGGCGCGCCGGGGTTGTCCCTCCGCGATGACGCGCGCCAGCATGTCCACCGTTCCGCGGATCGCATTCACCGGCCGGCCATGCGGACCGGCGATCGACGACGGCAGGGCGTAGAACGCGCGGAAGTACAGCCCGGCGAGGTCGTAGAGTTGCAGCACAACCCGTGACGCTACCGAACCGGCGCCCGATACGCTGATCGCTGTGTCCTCCTCCTCGATGGCTCCCGCCCCGATGTCCGCAGCCACGCCTCCCACCGCTGTGACGTCTGCGTCGAGCACCGCCGACCTCGCCGATCGGCTCCGTCGCCTCGCCGCGCGGGCCGCCACCGTCGGCGCCGATGCGGTGCTAATCACTCCCGGCGCCGACATGCGCTACTTCCTAGGCCGATCGGTCGCCTCGCACGAGCGGCTGACCTGCCTGGTGGTGCCGGCGGACGGCGCGCCGCACCTGCTGGTTCCCGCCCTGGAGCGGCTGGGCTGGGCGGGATCGCCCGTCGAGGCGCTGGGCCTGCCGATCACGACCTGGGCCGACGGACAGGACCCGTACACGGAACTCGCCGAACTGCTGCCGTCCGACGCGCGGGTACTCAGCGTCGACTACCACATGCCCGCGGTACACGCGCTCGGCGCCCGAGGCGCAGTGCCCGGGAGCGAGTTGACCCTGGCCGGGGAGACCATCGCGGAGCTGCGGATGCGCAAGGGCGCAGCGGAGATCGCGGCGCTCAAATCCGTCGGCGAGGCGATCGACCGCGTACACGCGCGCATCGGTGAGTGGCTCCGGCCCGGGCGCACCGAGCACGAGGTCGCCGCCGATATCACCGCGGCGATCGTCGCGGAGGGCCACGAGCGCGCGGACTTCGTGATCGTCGGGTCGGGGCCGAACGGCGCGAGCCCGCACCACGAGGCATCCGACCGGCCGATCCGGGCCGGCGAGCCGGTGGTGATCGACATCGGCGGGCCAGCGCCGGACGGCTACTTCTCCGATTGCACGCGGACGTACCTCACGGGCGGCGCGGACCCGGATCCCGAGGTTCGCGAGGTGTACGAGGTGGTGCGCGCGGCGCAGGCAGCCGGTGTCGCGGCGGCGGTGGCCGGCGCCACCGCCGAGTCCGTCGATATGGCGTCCCGGACGATCATTGCCGACGCCGGATACGGCGACTACTTCATCACCCGCACTGGCCACGGCATCGGGCTCGAGGTGCACGAGCACCCGTACCTGGTCGCCGGCAATACGCAGGTGCTCGAGCCGGGGATGGCCTTCTCGGTGGAACCGGGCATCTACCTGCCGGGGCGGTTCGGGGTGCGGATCGAGGACATCGTCGTGGTGACGGATGACGGTCCGCTGCTGTGCAACAACGCCCCGACCGACCTGATCGTGGTCGGCTGAGACCAGGCCATGTTGGAACCCCTGGACGCCCGGATCGTCGCGGAACTCGCGCGTAACGGACGGTGCAGCTTCACCGAACTCGCCGAACGGGTGGGGTTGTCGGTATCGGCCGCGCACCAGCGGGTCCGGCGGCTGGAACAGCGCGGCGTGATCCGCGGCTACGCGGCACGCCTCGACGGGCCGCAGGTGGGGCTGCCGCTGACCGCGTTGATCTCGCTGACCCCGATCGACCCGGCCGCGCCGGACGACTACGCGCACCTGCTCGCGGAACTGCCCGAGGTCGAGGACTGTTACTCGGTCGCCGGAGTCGAGTCGTACATCGTCAAGGTGCGGGTCGCCTCGCCCGCGGCGCTCGAGGCGCTCCTCGCCACGCTGCGCAGTTCCGTCAACGTCACCACGCGCACGACGGTGGTGCTGTCCACCCCGTTCGAGGGGCGGACCGTCGCGCCCGACCCGTCGGCGCCCCAGTCGTTGTGAATACAGCCGCCGTGATCTCGGCCACCGCTGTCGGCTCGGCGGCCTCAAGCCGCGTCACACCGTATCCCGAACTGCCCGCGTCACCTGCTGTATCCTCGCGCCTCGCGTTGCGGCGCGCATTACGAGTATGACACTGTTTGGCTTAGTTCCCGAGCTGTTCGGCCGCACGTTCGGCGGCCGTGCGTCGGGCGGAATGCGCTATGCGGTAGACGATCTCGACACATGCCGCGCCGACGGCGCCCACCAGGAGCGATTGCCAGGCCAGAGCCGCGGGTAGGGAGAAGTCGAAGAACTTCCGCGCGAGCGGCACCGTGAACGCCCCGACGGTGATCGCGATCAGGGCGGCGATCAGCGCGCCCTTCCACATCTTGAAGGGCCGCGCCAGGACCACCAGGATCCAGAACGCGGCAACCAGCAGCGCGACCGTGGCGGCGGTGGACGGCTGCGAGCACGCCGGGTCGAGTGCGCCGGTGTGGCCGACCGGGATCGCGCAGCGGGCGGCGCGCTGGCTCGGCGGCATACCGTACGTGCCGTTCGCCCACAGGTAGGACGCGATCACCGTGAAACCGGCGACCGCGCCGGCCGGGACCGCAAACCGCAGCACGCGCGTCAGGAACCCCGGCAGGTAGCGGCGGCGGTTCGGGCCGAGCGCGAGGAAGAACGCCGGGATGCCGATGGTGACGCTGGACACCAGGGTCAGGTGCCGCGGCAGGAACGGGAACGGCAGGGCGGCGATCGCCGCGGACAGGATCGCCACCAGGCTCATCACGTTCTTCGCCAGGAACAGGTTGGCGACCCGTTCCACGTTGCCGATCACCCGCCGGCCCTCGGCCAGCACCGAGGGCAGGTGCGAGAACTTCCCGTCCAGGAGGACCAGTTGCGCGACCGCCTTGGTGGCCTGCGCCCCGTTGCCCATGGCGACGCCGATGTCGGCGTCCTTCAGGGCGAGGGCGTCGTTCACGCCGTCGCCGGTCATCGCGGCGACATGCCCCTCGGCCTTGAGCGCGTTCACCAGAGCGCGTTTCTGCTCGGGGGAGACCCGGCCGAAAACCGTGGTGTTCACGGCGATTTCGCGCAATTCCTCGGGGTCGGTACCGAAGGTGCGGGCGTCGACGGCGTGGTCCACGTCCAGGCCGACGCGGCGGGCAATCGCGGCGACCGTAGTCGGGTTGTCACCGGAGATCACCTTGATGGCCACGCCTTGGCGGCGGAAGTAGGCAAGCGTCTCGGCGGCGTCCGGGCGCACCTGTTCGGTCAGTGTGACGAGCGCCGCCGGGTGCAGGCCCGCGGGAAGGTCCTGGCCGGACAGCTCTCCGTCGGCGCGGGCGAGCAGCAGCACCCGCCGTCCGGTCTCAGCCAGTTCGGTGACCCGCGCGCGAAGCTCGTCCTCCGCGGGCAACAGCACGTCCGGCGCGCCGAGCACCCAGCTGCCGCGCCCGTCGAAGGTGGCCGCGGACCACTTGCGGGCCGAGTTGAAGGCGATGGTCGCCGTGCGCTGCCAGCCGGCGGGCGCAGGGATGCCGGCGGCGATGGCCTTGAGTGTGCCGTTCGCGTTCGTATCGTCCGCCAAGGCCCCGAGCGCTTCGCGCAGAACAGCGTCATACCCGTTGGTCTCGGCAGGGACGAAACCGTCACCGGAACGATCAGCGGAGCCGCTGCCGGCCGCACCGATCGGCAGCACTTCCTCGAACGCGATGTCCCCGACGGTGAGCGTGCCGGTCTTGTCCAGGCACACCACGTCGACGCGGGCGAGCCCCTCGACGGCGGGCAGCTCCTGCACCAGCACCTGGGAGCGGGTGAGCTGCACCGCCGCCATCAGGAACGCGATCGAGGTAAGCAGCACCAGCCCCTCCGGCACCAGCCCGACCAGCCCGCCGGTGGAGCGGATCACCACCTGCTGCCAGCCCTGGTCGCCGACCGCCCGGGCCTGCGAGAACAGTTGCAGCGGCAGGGCTATCACGATCACCCAGGTGATGTACTTGAGCAGCGTGTTGATCGACGACTGCATCTCCGAGTGCGTCCGGGTGAACTTCCGCGCCTCCGCCGTCA
>JAFIHI010000187.1 GCA_017848755.1 Nakamurella sp.
CGGGCGGTGCTCCGCCGTCCACGCAGGGCTTCACCCGAGAACATCGTCATCATCGTCATCATCGATGTCAGAAGACCGCAGGCTCCGCCTCACCTGCCTCGAACGCGTCCACGCCAGCCGGCGCACAATCGTCCGATGCCGCGAAGTCGATCTCCTCGGCCGTGCCCTCCGCTTCGTCCGCTCCGTCGGCCCCGTCCACCCCGGTCGGCTCCGTTCCCGCTTCCCCGACCGCGAGATCCCGCTCCGAGAGCCTGTCGAGCTGCGTGAATCGCGTGAACCGGCCGGCGATGCCCTGTGACAGATCCGGCCCCACGAAATCCGCCGTGACCTCCGTGTGCCAGCGCACATTGCCGTCGTTGTCCTTGTATTGCCGCTCGGATATCCGGCCCATCACGAGCACGGGATCGCCCTTGTGGATGCACTGCGCCACGCCGCGCGCAAGCTTGCGCCAGCACACTACGTTCATGCCGTACTCACCAGCCGGAACCCATTGTCCCGTCTGGGGATCCCGTCTGCGGTGGTTGGCGATCACGCGGAACGACACGCGCTCCGGGTTGTCCCCCAGACCCGTCACCTTCGGGTCGGCCACCACGTTGCCGCAGATCGTCAACATAGCCGAGTCGAACATGCTCGTCTCCTTCTCGTCGGGTGCGAATGGCCCCATGCCATCCGCACCCGCAACGGTCCACGCCCGATACGAGGTGAACAAGGAGGACGGCCCAGCTTGTGGATGAGAATCGGACAGGGGGACAACCCGCCGCACAATGTGGTGTCTCTGGACATGGGTGACAGTTCTGTGTCAGGACATCGGTGACATAACCCGAAACAAGTGGATAACCGAAACCACCCGCATATGACGACGTCCGGGCGCAGGCCCCCGCGGCCGCCGCCTCGGCCCGGCGAGCGGCTACTGCTGGCCGACTCGATCCCGCTCCGCCATCTGCGCCAGCATCGCGTTGTAGGCGGCGAGATCGGCGTCATGCGTGATCTCGGCGCGGCGGTCAAGCTGCCGCGATGCCCGTTCGTCGCTGCGCGCCCACTGCGCCATCAGCGCAATCATCACGATCAGCAACGGGACCTCGGTGAATCCCCATCCGATACCGCCGCCGAGCTGCTGGTTGTCCAGCAGGTTTCCCACCCACGGCAGCGCCAACCGCTGGAAGAAGTCGGCACCGAGCAGGTGATGCGAACTCATCAACGCGAGCCCGAAGAAGGCGTGGAACGGCAGCGACGCCAGCACGATCGCCAACTTCACCGGTGACGAGAGCTGCCTCGGCGACGGGTCGACACCGATCACCAGCCAATAGAACAGGTACCCCGTCAGCAGGAAGTGGATCTCCATGAACAGGTGCCCGGGGTGCGACGAGATCATCACATTGAACAGGTCCGTGAAATACAGCCCGTAGAAGCTGGCGACGAACAGCGTCAGCGCGACCAACGGGTGGGTGAGGAACCGGGTGAAGGGCGAATGCACGAAGCCGACTACGGCCTCTCGCAGCCCCGGCGGATCGTCCCGCCCGGCCGCCGGCAGCGCCCGCATGAGCAGCGTCACCGGGCCGCCCAGCGCCAACAGGATGGGCACCAGCATCGCCAGCAGCATGTGCTCGATCATGTGCATCGAGAACACCGCCTGGCCGTAGGCGCCCATACCCGACGAGGTGGACCAGAGCAGCACCGCGCATCCCGAGACCCAGGCGATCGTGCGCCCGGCCGGCCAGCGGTCGCCGCGACGCCGCAGCCGCCATACCCCGACCAGGTACAGCACCGCGGCCGCGACCGCCGCCGTTCCTGCGATCAGATCGAAACGCCAGAACAGCGTGAGGTTCCGGATGCTAGGCGGACCCGGCAGGTCGAATCCGAGGACCAATTCCTCATTGGACGGAACGATCCCGGGCAGCGGCGGCGTAGCGGTACGACTGAGCGTCGCGGCGACGCCGACGGTTACCGCCATGATCACGATCTCGACGGCCGCGAGCCGGATCAGCGGCCTTGCGTCGCCGTTGTCGCGTATCTGTGGCAGGGTCCGACGCCGGTGTAGGTATCCGACGACGCCGAGCAACAGCACGAGCAGGATCTTGGCCGCCACCATGCGCCCGTAGGCGGTGGACCACATCTCGGATGGCCCCGGCACCCGCAGTTTGGCGTTGATCACGCCCGACGCGGCCACCGCCACGATCGCGACGAGCGCAAGTGTGGAATACCGCCGCGCGACGAGGTCGATACGTCGCACGTGCTGCTTCGCGAGCCCGATCAGGGCAACGAGGCCACCGATCCACAGCGACGCGCCGAACAGGTGGTAGATCATGCTGTCGACGGCGAAGTCGTGGTCGGTGGAGATGCCGGCGTGGCCGCCGAGGGCGACGGGCACCAAGGCGAACAGCGCCAGCGCCAATAGGACGAACGCCCACGTCACCCGCATCACGACGCGTGCCGCGATGGCGATCACCACGGCGATCGCGCCCGCGATGAGCGCGCCCCTCGCATCGGCCAGCACGCCGATCGCCGTCGACATGGTGGTTGCATCGAGGGATTGCAGGATCGGCCGGCCCAGCGCGTCCGCGACGATCAACGGCACTAGTGCCAGCGCGGACGCCGCCCACACCATCGCCGCCAGCGAGGCGGCGCGCAAGCAGCGGTAGCCGCCCACATCGACGATCCCGGACCGCTGCGGCGGTGCGAGCGCCGCGGCGCCGAGCAGCCAGCCGATCGTCACCGCTGCCATCATGTCGAACAGCCCGGTGACGGCCGGCAGCGCGAGTTGGGTGAACTTGCCCGCGTCCGGCAGGCCCAGAATCTCTTGCCTCGCAGGCACTATCGCGGCGAGCGCGGCCGCGATGCACGCTGTGACCAGCGCCGCCGTGACGGTCACGATGCCGACCTTCCAGCGGCGCCCAGGCTTTTCGGCGGGTATGACGCTGTTCGCGGCTGACGCCGGCCCGGCCAAGTCGGACATCACAGCGGTCCTGATGGTGCCCCCGCCCTCAAGACTCGGAGCTGCACTGTGATCCTGATCCGGCACATAGACGAGGTTACGTGCGTCCGACCCGTGACCGAAACGGACTACCCGGGACCGCAACCCGCCGCGGCCCGACAATGGCGGCCGGTAACCCCAACTGTTCGGCAACGAAGACCAACTGCGTCCGCCCGGTCTACGCTGTGTGGGTCGCAGACGCGGTCGCAGTCCCGGTCGCGCGATGATCAGCGCTCGTAGCTCAGCTGGATAGAGCAGGGGACTTCTAATCCCCGGGTCGCAGGTTCGAATCCTGCCGGGCGCACTGCGGGCGCCAATTTCACATTGGTGCCGGCAACTGATCGCGTCTCAGCGAATCAGCGCCCGCGAATGTTGCCCAGAGTAGGCGATTGTCTGCGCTCGGTAACGCTACGCGAGTCTCCGGCGATGTACCTGATGTCAGCGGACTCTTCCGCTGAGTCAAGAAGCACAGCGGGGAAGCTAGGTGAGGCAGTGAGCGCGCAGGCGATTTCGACAGATGAGGCAGCAGAGTGTATGCCGGAATCCGGCGCTGGCCGCGGCGGCGCTCGACGGATTGCGCCGGTCGTCACCGGATTACACGACCGCCGTCACGCCACCATGAAGCCCGGCTCGCAGCCACACAGCCACTCCCAGGACCGCGAAGCATCGAAAGGCGGCTTCGCCCGCGCCCTCGGTGCGCGTCTGCGAGAGGCGCGACGCCAGCGGGGACTGACGCTGCAGAACGTGGAGAGCGGATCTGCCGGCACCTTCACCAGCGTGACCCTCAGTTCCTACGAGCGCGGTGATCGCACCATGAGCGTGGCGCGGTTGGTCGACCTGGCCGCCTTCTATGGCATGCCGCCGGCCGAACTCCTCCCCTCGGGAGGTTCCCATGCCACGTCATCTACGTCCATCGTCAGCGTCGACCTGCTCCGAGTGGCGAAACTGCCGCCGTATCAAGCGGGTCCCTTGCTCGAGGCCGCACGCGCATCGACCATGCGGGGCGGCACCAGGTTCACGCTCGGTGGCGAGCGGCTGGCGCGCGTCGCCAGAGCCTACGGACTGCCCGTCGACCAGGTTGTCGGCCTTTTGGCCTCGTGGGGCGTGTTCGGTCCCGCCAGTGCGTGACAGCTCTTTGGGCGTGGCCGCGCGGTCTGAGTGGGACGGCGCGGTCGGAGGCCGACAACCGATGTCACCGTCACCGGCGTGTGACGGTGACATCGCGCACGGGCCAGCGATATCGTCGCCGCGAGTTGGTGATGATGGAGAAATCAGGGCCGAACTCGATGATGTGATCTCCCGCGCCCGCAGCGGTGACGAGGCAGCATTCATCACGTTGTTCCGCACCTTCCAACCCCTGCTGCTGCGCTATCTGCGGGGGGTGGCGCGTGACGTGTGTGACGATCTCGCAAGCGAAGTGTGGCTGGATGTCGTCCGGGGCTTAAGGACATTCACCGGCGACGAATCCGGGTTTCGCGGGTGGTTGTTTACCATCGCACGACGGCGGGTCATCGACCTTGGGCGCGCACGTAGTCGCCGCCCCGAAGTCCTCTCGGCAGAGGTACCGGACGAGACCTTCGCACCGGACGCGGGGTGGGAGGCGGACCGGGCTTTCAGTACCGACAGGGCCATCGCCCTGATCTCCGAATTACCGACTGAGCAGGCCGAGGTGGTGCTGCTGCGTGTCGTAGCAGGACTCGATGTGTCGGCCGTGGCGGCGATTGTCGGCCGGCGCCCAGCAACGGTCCGGGTGCAGTCACACCGGGGTCTGCGCCGTCTCGCCGAAATCCTCGCAGAACGCGATATCGCTGTAACGGAACCGATGTCGCCGACGATCTGAAGGATGTCATGAACACATCGAAACGGCACCGCCGAAACGCTCAAGGTCTCGACCGGTTCACCGCCGAACGCATGCTCGTCGGACTGGCGGCGGACGATGCGCCGCCGGATTATGCGGCTGTCGCCGCAGTTCTCGCCGCAGCCGCCGCGCCGGCCGATGAATCATCGGCTGCGCTTGGCGAATACGCGGCCGTACGCGCCTACCGCGATGCGATCTACGCGACGGCCCCGGTCCGCGCAGAACGGCGATTCCAGCCCTGGCGCACTGCCGCGGGACGGATTGCGGTCTTCGCCACTGCCGGCGCCCTCGCCATGGGTGGAGGTGTCGCTGCCGCGGCGACCGGCTCGCTGCCGGCTCCAGCGCAGCGGGTCGCGCACCAGATCCTGGGAGGCCTCGGTGTGCCCGCGGTCACGTCGAGTGCCATTCCGGCGAATTTCGATCATCCCCAAGGAGATACGGACGCGACGACGGCGCCAGGCGTGACCGTCCTCCCGTCGACGCACACCGCAGACCTTTCCACCACCGAGGTGATTCCAGCCGAAGCGCCGGCGCCTGCGCCCGCAACGACGGCGACAACCGATGCGGACGACCACGGCAAGGCCGTCTCGTCCATCGCAAAATCCGCGGATGCGGGTCCGGAGCACGGTGCGGAGGTATGCATCGTCGCGTCCGACGCCGCATGCACGACCAAGGACCGGGGCGAAACGCATTCGGCCGACGAGCACTCGAGCGAGTCCGACGCCGAACATTCGGCGAATGAGCACCGGCGCAAGAGCAGTGACAAGAACTCCGCGAATGAGCACCGCAGCGAATCCGGCGCCGAACATTCGGCGAATGAGCACCGCGGCGAATCCAACTCCGACAAGTCCGCAAACAAGCACCGGGCTGATACCGGTGCGGCGAACGCTACAGGGGACCACCACCCGACCGACAACGGCGATGCGCACAGCAACCGCAGCGATGACGGCACTCCGGAACAGGGAGCGACCGGACACTGAGCGTCGCGCGCCGACAAACGTTTCAGTCTCGCTCCAGGGCCCTTGCCTCGACTCCGGGCAGACGAGGCGACGTTCGTCATTCACTGTCATGACGGTTCGGGACACGAACCGGTCGCTGCGGATTGTCGGTGCGCGGTACGCCGCTGGGGGTGACATTCTGCCGGTGCCTGTTCGTCCTTCGACGGAATGGCAGGCCCGAACGGCCGGGTCATGCCGGTTCAGCTGGGACGGTTGCGACGCCGGGCCGGATGGCGAGTACTCCGGCGAAGGCGGCCAGGATCAGGAGCGACGCCAGCGGCGGGCCGATAGGAGTACCCAACCCGACGACGGCCATCCGCACGGGCTCTGCGGCCAAGAGCAGCCATCCCGCCCACTTCGGCACGCCACCGCGCCGCCTGAGAATCGCGATCCCTAGCACGATCCCGCCGCCTAGCGCGCCGAGGCCGAGGATCGCGCCGATCATGATCTGCCCCATCAGCCACTGCGCGTCGAATGCCTCCCCGAACTTCTCGGGATCGAGCCCGCTGAGCGCGATCTTCTGCTCCGTGAGCGAAAAGGTGGATAGCACGAGCGCGCAGCTGTAACCGGTCGCCATCATCCAGCCACCGATCGCGGCGAGCACCGGGGGCCGGGGTGCGAGCCGTGCGGCCACGGCCCAGATGCCCGGGACGATCAGCAGGGCCGCAACGATGCCGGTGCCGATGATGAATTCCGCGAGAACCGGAAGGGCGATCGTCGCTTTGACGCCGTCCGCCGTTGATTCGGCACGTCTCCAGCCAGGTGTGAAGTTGACCAGTGCGTTGCACACAGCGACCACGAGCGGCCCGCCGAGCAGGCGATCACCGCTCCGGGGACGAGCCAGGCGCGCGGGCTGGCGGCCGGGACCACGGCCGACGTCGTTGAAGTGGAAGCCACGTCTCCTCCTTAAGGTTGGGCAACCGGTGCGATCGATGCCGCCGAAGCTACTGAGCGGAGCCCGCTCCGCACATCGGCAGGATCGTCCATTCCGCACAAACACGCTGTCGGCACAATGGCGCCATGGAACCTCGGCGATGGACGCGCCGGGCGTATGTCACCGCGCCCATCGTGATCGACGCAGTCGCGCTGATCTGGTCTCTGACGCTGCCGTGGACCCAGACGGATTTCCGGCTGGGCGCGGCGATACGGGCGCTCATGGCCGCGGCGGGAGCCGCAATTCTCATCGTCGCGGGCAGGGCTGCCCGCGGGACAGGAGCCGCTGACCTCCGCGAGGAGGAGGTGCTGCGACTGGTCGCCTCGGGGCGCAGCAACGCCGGCATCGCCGCTCAGCTCGTCATCTCCCGCCGCACCGTTGACGCCCACCTGCGGGCCATCTTCGTGAAGCTCGGCGTCTCGTCCGCCCTCGAGGACAACGCCCGGGTGCTGGTCGTCCGCGCTTGGCTCGCTCGCAGTAGGCCGCTGCGGATGCGGAGGATGAGCCCGAGGTGACGGCGGTCGTGTGTGTGGCTTTGTGCTTATGAGCTGCGGGTTGGGGCGTGTCCAGTTCTAGGGGATTTCCGCGGGGCCGGGCGAGCGGGTTCGTACGGCGCCTCCTGATGGCGCCTCGGTCTCGCCCTCCGGTGGGGAGACGGCGCCGATGGTGACGGGTTGCTCTGTCGTGGCTGCCCTTCCACGTTCGTTGGCTGGGGCGGATACGACGCTGCCGACGCGGCGGTCCCGCGCATTGTCCGCGGGTCGCCCATGCCTGCGCCTGCGGGGAGCGGTCGTGACCTTGCCGTACGGCTGCGGGCGAGAGTGCGGCCGTACTGTCGACTGCTTCGGGGATGTGTCCGCGGTAGCACGGGGATTTCGGCAGCCTTCTGCGGTTGTCTGCCGCGCACCGGAAGTCATTCGTCGCGCGGTGTCCGGGGCACGGATCCTGCGTGGACCAGGCCTGCTTCGTAGGCCAGGATGACCGCCTGAACGCGATCGCGCACACCGAGCTTGGCAAAGACTCTGGTGATGTGCGTTTTGACCGTTGGCTCGGACAGGTACAGTTCGGCCGCAATCTCGCCGTTGGAACGCCCGTGGGCGATCAGGGTGAGCACCTCGGTCTCTCTTGGCGTCAGCGCCTCGAACGCTTGTAGCGGAACCGTCCGGCGGGGACGGTCGATGTAGTCCTGGATGAGCCGGCGCGTGATGTCCGGCGCAAGTAGCGCCTCACCGTGGGCGACGGTACGGATCGCCCCGGCCAGTTCCCGCGGGGGTGCGCTCTTGAGCAGGAACCCCGACGCGCCGGCGCGCAGCGCCTCATACACGTAGTCATCGTGGTCGAACGTGGTCAGCATGAGCACTCGGAGACGGTCGCCCGCCTGTCCGTCAAGTAGGGCGCGGGTCGCCGCGATGCCGTCGAGCCGCGGCATGCGGATGTCCATGAGTACGACGTCGGGGTCGCACGCACGCGCCAGTTCGACGGCCTGCTCACCGTCCTGGGCCTCGCCGACGACCTCGATGTCTGGCTGTCCTTCGAGGATCGAGCGGAAGCCGCCACGGACGAGCGCGTGGTCATCCACAATCAGCACGCGGATCATGCCGGATCCAGGGGCAGTGCAATGTGGACGCGAAAGCCGCCCTCTGGGCGGGCACCCGCCTCGATCGTCCCGCCATAGATGGTGGCGCGTTCGGTCATCCCGATCAGTCCCTGGCCGGTGCCCGCGGTGGATCCCGCACGGCCGTCGTCGATGATCTCGACATCTAACGTCCGTTGCAGGTAGCGCATCTCGACGCGTGCCTTGACGCCCGGACCGCCGTGTTTCAGCGTGTTCGTGAGCGCCTCCTGTACGACGCGGTACGCGGTGAGCTCGACTCCGGGTGGCAGCGGCCGCGGATCCCCGGACACGGTCAGCTGAACCGGGACACCGAGTGCAGACATGCGGTCGGCGAGTTCCGGCAGCTGCCCTGTTCCAGGCTGCGGCGCCAGGTCGAGGCGCGCCGGGCCACTGTCCCGCAGCAACCCCAGCATCCGGCCTAACTCCGCGACCGCTTGCCGTCCGGTTTCCTGCACTGCGCGCAACGGCTCCCGAGCGCGCTCCGGGGAGCGCTCGAGCAGTTCCTCCGACGCCCCGGCTTGCACCACCATGACGCTCACGCAATGCGCCACGATGTCGTGCAGTTCGCGCGCGATGCGGGCGCGTTCCTCGGTCACCGCAGCAGCGACCTGCGTTTCCCGGGCCGCCTCAAGCTGCGAGGCATGCGCGGCGAGTGCGCGGTGACGGTTGTGCCGACGTTGCAGCACCCGTCCGGCCACGAAGGCCGCCGTGACCGGGACGAACGTAAACGGAATGTTCCCTGCCGTACCGACTGAGGGGACGCGCAGCATCAGCAGCACGAGCGCGGCGAACGCCAGCACCGCTCCGAAGACCGTACCGCGCCGACTCTCGCACCACCGTGCAAGGGCATAGACGGCAACCAGCAGCGGCACGAAATGCCCCCACAGTGTCACCGTCAGCCGGGTCAACAGCTCGGGCACTGTGGTAGCCGCAACCACCACACACAGCGTCGCCAGCGGCCAGCGGCGGCACCAGACGAGCGCGAGCGTCGCGATGGCCACCACCGCGGCGGTCGCGAAGCTCGAACCATAGTGCGTCGAGTTGTCGAAGTTGAAGCGCAGGTTGACCTGGGCGAAGACCGCGAGGCCGATAGCGAGCACAGCATCGACCAGACGCGGCATCTCATCTGCACCTCGGGGGGACGTTCCGCTCCCGACCGCCGCTGCCGTCATGTCCGTTGACGGTAGCCGCCTCGCCGCAGACCGGCCATCGTCTCGCCGTATGACGCTCCGGCACGACTGCGGTCGTAGCGAAGTCGATCCCGCGGTACGACGACACCCAGGGGGTCCTGCGCCCACGCTTGCGGTGCCGTCTTGGCGACGGTCGACCTCATCGAAGGGAGCACATCGATGCACCGCACACCCGTCCGGCTCGCCGCTTGGATCTTGCTCGCCGGAGCCGTTATCGCGACGGCGGGCTACCTCTCCGCGTTCCTGGCCAACGGAAACGGCGACGCCCGCTTCACCGGCTCCTCATGGATTCCGCTCTACACGATTGCGCTGCTCGGCAACGTACTCATCATTCTCGGGCTGCCCACGCTGTTGCGGGCGCAGGCTGATCGGGCACGCACCCTGACGCTGATCGGCTACGCCGGGATCTTCATTCCGCTCGTCATCCTCAACGTTGGCGAGGGCACCATCGAAGGGTTCGTGAAGCCTTACCTGGCCGCACACGGCGGCATTCCCAAGGACGACCTGCCCGGCCTCATGATGTTCGAAGCGCCCGCTCTGGTCATACTGCTCGTCGGCATGATCTGCCTCGGCATCGCGGTCTTCCGCGCCCGCATGCTGCCCCGCTGGATCGGCGTAGCCTTCTTCCTCACCCCATTGCTCGGCGTGGCGGGACTCCCCGGCGGCGCGGGTCTGATCTCCGATTACCTGCTGAACATCTCGCTCTTCGCCGTCGGCGTGTACACACTACGTTCGACCCGCTCCGCCGGACCGGTCGACACAACCATCCCGCTCGCCGAGGCGGTCTGAGGCGACGAATCGTCGTAGGGACCACCGGCGGACATCGGCCCCGCCCCCGGGTCGCGACCGTCAGTGCTGAAGCAAGGTTCTCAAGGCGTCCCCGCAGGAGCACCATCTGCGTAGATCGTCCCAAATATCGCCATACGGGCGGCGCCCGCGAACGTCGTCATAGGCGGGTGGCGACAGCCACGCGCTCGAACCTCGGCAGGCGCGGCGGGCGACGCCGGTCCGGAGGGCCGGCGAGGGTGCCGTCGGGAGCGATGTGCGAGAACACCTGGTCAATGACGGTCAGTATGTGCGGGTCCTCCACTCGGCGCGGTCGCTGCTCCGGATGTTCACGGCCCTCGCCGTCGAGCACGCACCGCTGGTGAAGAC
>JAFIHI010000188.1 GCA_017848755.1 Nakamurella sp.
CGTCCCGGGGCGCGCCCGTCAAACAGAGAGCGACGACTTCGCCGGGTGAATGGCGACGAGATACCGCGACGATCGATCCGTTGCGCGCCTGCCTCGGCTGGCGCGAAGCTCCATTGGCCGCACGACGCCTCATGACCAAGATCGTTCCCGTGCCCACATTTTGCCCACACTTGCCGGTGATTCCGGTGGTCTCCGGTGAACTACCGTGACGTATTTCCGCAGCTCATGCTGTATGTGGGTCTCGGACCAGCACGCCCAGGCGCGCTCCGGAGGCGGGTGCGCAGGTTCGAATCCTGCCGGGGGCGCCCTCCATCACCGCAGGTCACATCGATGTACCACCGGGCTGCGCTCGGGACGCCTGAGCCATGCTCGCGTTACCCGCGGGCAGGGCCTGGGGCCGTTATCCGGCGAGCCGGTGCCGCTGCAACAGCCCGGCGGCCGTCAGCGCTCCCTCCCATTCCGCGCGAACCGCCGGTGGCAGCCGAAGCTCGGGCCACAACTCGACCAGATCGTCGAGATTCACCCATCGATAGATCGCGAACGACGTCCCCTTCGTCAGACAGCATTCGTAGAGCGCGATCTTCGTGGCGCGATCGCCCAGGTCGACCACCTCGAACGAGCGGCCGGGGTGTTCCGTGACCCAACATGTCGGGGCCCGGACGAGGCCCTCTCGCGGGCCGTCGCACCGATCAAGGTGGACTGTCGCCGAACAGTCCCCTGTCCACACGGCCGAATCCTTGAGTGGAGTACTCATACCGATCGCCTCCCAGGTTGACCCGGTGGGCCCGACCGGCGACGGCCGCAGTGAGCCGTACTCCTCGGTCGGCGCGACAAACCGGGTGCCAGCGGGCCCGCCCGGTGACGGTCCGGCATGCCGCGATCGCCCGGCGCTGCATCTGCCAGGATTTTACGGGCACGGCGGCCCGCCAGTGAGGGCCGAAAGTCCTGAGCCGGACAAGGGGCGCAGTCGACGCGGTCGTCGCCGACGGGCACGTATCCGGGCATGTGTCGCAGCGTTCCACCAGGCCGGAGGCCGCCGAATCTGGTCAGTGGTGACGGTGCAGATGCGGAACCGCGGCCGCGGACATGAGGGCCGTGATCACGAACGCGCCGACGATGGTGAGCGGCCAGAACATTCCGCCGTCATGCAGCACCGCGGGCAGGATGATCCCGGCTGCGAACAGCGCGGCGGTGGCGATACCGAAGAGCCACCAGGCCTCGACGTGATCATCGCGAGTAGGCTCACCGACCAGCCGCTCCCGGCTCGATGTCCGCCCGTCCGTCTTCTCATTCGTCGCCATATCGTCGCTCCTCGAACATGGCCCGCCTCATTCCAAGCTACGCCGACCGTCACCGGCACACGGCCCTGATCAGCCGCGCCGCGTTGCCGCCGAGTATGCCGTCGACCTCCGCCGAGGAGTAGCCCCGCGCACCGAGCGCCGTTCGTAGTGCCGCGAACTGGCGGTACGACGTCATGACGGGGCGGAAGTTGGCGTCCATGTCGGTACCGATGCCCACATGATCCGGTCCGACGACGTCCGCCAAACGGTCGATCTCGCGCACGAAATCGTCGAAGGACCGCGACGAGAAGCCGCTGGGCCACACGCCTATGACGCCGTTCGCGTCGGCGACGACGTGAGCGTGTTCCACGCCGATCATGCGCGGATGATCATGTCCGGTGCCGCGCAGGTGCGTGTGCGACACCATGATCGGGGCCGTGGACACCCGCACCGCGTCACAGGTGGTCTCGAAGCTCGCGTGCGCGAGATCCACCACCATTCCGAGACGGTTCATCTCGCGGATGACGTCCGCACCGGCCGCCGTCAACCCGGCATGCGTCGGCGGCAACGTCTGCACATCGCCGAACCGGTTCGCCGCGTAGTGCACCAACTGGACCGACCGGACGCCTCGCCGGTAGGCCGCTTCGAGCCGCGTGAGATCCGTGCCCACGAAATCGGCACCCTCGCAGGCCAGAAGCGCGCAGGGCACGCCGGACACCGCGGTCGCATCCAGGTCGGAACCCGTTGTCAGCAGCCGTAAACCCGCGGCATCGACAGCCGCGCGGGCCGCTGTCAACTGCCGCAGATGGTCGGCGTAGGCCACATCGTCACCGACGGACGGACCCGATATCAGCCCGCCGGCCGGATCGAGTCCCAGCGCGCGAAGGTCCGAGATCGTTGCCACGGCAACCGCCGTCATACTCGCCGGCCGCAGGTCCGCGAGGTCGGTCGCCGGGCCGCCGAGCGCACGCAGCGCCATCACCGGATCGTCGTCGGCCAGCCCGTCTAGGAAGAACCTGCCGGGGTGCGCATGGAGATCGATGTTCATGGCTGCCACGCCGCGCCCGCCTCCCCTCCGATGGCCCGACGGTACGCCGCATCGGCGCGTCCGGATGCCTTCACGGACGGCAGTGTCGCCGCAGGCGCGCCCGTCCGGTCGGAGCGCGGATCAACTGAGCAGGAGCACCATCGGCGGCGCGACCACCAGCGCCAACGCGGCACCGTAGACGAGTGCGCTTACCGGCCGCGGCAACGCCTGCGGTGCTTCGGCCGCGATCCTCGTCATACGTGCACGCATCTGGCGGCGCCATGCGTCTGTGTCGGCTCCGCCGACGGCCAGGTGCTGCTCGCTCAACGTGCGCAGGGCACTGTGCAGAGGCGCCCGGCCGCACCGCCGAACCGCCGCGTCGTCGGCGAGCATCTCGACGAGCAGGGTCACCGCCCCCACCGCGCGCCGGGCCGGCGGAAGGAACGGGAACGTTGTCGCCCACGCGATGAAAGGCTGGATCACCAGATCGTGCCGACCCCGGGCATGTGCCTGCTCGTGCGCCAGCACGGCCTCCAGCTCGGCGGCGTCGAGCACGTCGAGCGCACCACGGGTGAGCACCACGCGCGGGCGGAACCCCGGCAGGCAGTACGCCACCGCGTGCGGATGGTCGACGAGGCGGACCGGGGCGCCCGTCTCCCGCCCGGCAGCCCCGCGCGGTTCCAGAGGGGTCGAGATGACGGCGAGCCGGCGACGGTGGGAGCGGCGATCGGCGAGGACGCGCATGGTCGAGGTGACGGTGGCCGAGACGAGGTAGACACCGACGCCCAAGGTGATGCCCATCCCGAGCCAGCCCGTCGGCCCGAATCGGCGCCACTGTCCGGGCACTGCGGCGACTCCCGCGGCCCACTGCCCCGCAAGATCCGCCGCGGCGAGCGTCAGGCCGGCGGACAGCACGCCGAGCCCACCGCCGAGGCCGACCGCTTGCCATAGCACCAGCGCGACCCGCGGCGACCGTGCGGTCCACCGGGCCCGAGCCAGCCCGGCCGAGGCAGGTCCGGCGAGCAGGACGGTCAGAGCTGCCAGGCACGCGGCTTCGATGTGGAGCAGCACCTTACCGGCGCGGTGGGCGGCGGTGGAGTACCCGGCGCAGGTGGTCGGCATCGGTCGGGGTTACGGCGCCGAGGAAACGCGTGAGTGCCGCTTCGCGGTCGGGGGCCCGTCCGAGGGCGTCGAGCATGATGTCGGCGATGTACTCCTCGCGCGTCGCGGCCGCCCGGTACAGGTGCGGGTGGGCGAGTTCATCGCGCGTCGCCAGACCCTTGGCGCCCAGCCTGCCGAGGACCGTCAGCACCGTGGTGAGCGCGAGGTTCCGGTCGGGCAGCGCGGACGTCACGTCGCGGGCGGTGATCCCGGCGGGGTTATCCCACAACACTTGCAGGACAGCCTGTTCCAGCTCCCCGCGCCCCGTCACGTGCCGGCCTCCCTCGTCTTGGCCGCCACTGCTCGACCGCCGTCGGCGGCGCTCACACCGTCCCGTGGCCTCGATCCTACAACGTGTAGAACGTCTCACTCCTGTTCGTTCTACACGGCGTAGAGTTTTCTACGGAATGTAGAGGAATATTCCGGCGCCTCGTCGCCGGACGACCCATATCCCGCAGAAATCCCGCAGGGAGGGAGACTCCGATGGAACAGAAGGCACTGATATGACGGCGGTTTCGCACCGGACTCGATCGGCGCATCCGGACCCGCGGGGGCCTGCCACGGCCACCGACACCGGGTTCCGGGCGCAGCTCAGCCGCGGCGAGGACCGGATCGACCGCACCACCTGGGCCGGCGGCATCCCGCCGCGGCCGGCCATCGCACCCCGCCTGCGCGTGGGCAAGGACCGCTGGTTCAACCTGCTGTGGCTGATCCCGATCGGTCTGGTGCTGCTGTTGGTGGCAGTCGCGGTGGCGCAGTGGCTGCGGACCGTCCCTGCGGTCGAGCATTTCATCGCGACCTATCCCGGCGACCATCCGAACAGCTCCGACTCCGGGGCCATTGGCACACCGTGGTGGCTGGCCGTGCAGCACTTCGTGAACATCCTGTTCATGATGTTCATCATTCGGTCGGGCTGGCAGATCCTCACCGACCATCCGCGCCTGTACTGGACCCGGCACAGCCGGCCGGGCGCCGAGTGGGTGCGCATCGCGCCGAAGGCTCCGGACGATCCGCTGTGGACGGCGAAACAGGACTCCGTCGATCTGCCCCCGCAGGTCGGCCTCCCGGGCGTGCGCCATTCCATCGGCCTGGCGCGCTGGTGGCACCTCACGATGGATACCGGCTGGCTCCTGAACGGCGTCGTCTTCTACGTACTGCTCTTCTCGACCGGGCAGTGGCGGAAGATCGTGCCGACCAGCTGGGACGTCTTCCCCAATGCGCTGTCGACGCTCGTCCAGTACGCGTCGCTCGACTTCCCGGTGAACAACGGGTGGGTCGCCTACAACGGCCTGCAGCTGCTGGCGTACTTCGTCACCGTCTTCGTCGCCGGGCCGCTCGCGCTCGTCACCGGGCTCGGCATGTCTCCCGCGCTGTCCACCCGGCTGCACCGGATCAGCAAACACTTCTCCATCCAGCTGGCCCGCTCACTGCACGCGCTGATCATGGTGTGGTTCGTGGTGTTCATCGTCATGCACGTAACGATGGTGTTCACCACCGGCGCGCTGCAGAACCTGAACGCCATGTTCGCGGCGCGGCACGCGGGAGACGCGGTGGGCTTGGCCGTCTTCGCCGTGGCCATGGTCGTCGTGATCGTCGCGTGGGTGTGGGCGAGCCCGTTCACCATGAAGCACCCGCGCACCGTCCAGAAGGTGGGCAACGCGATCGTCGGACCGATCCAACGCAGGCTGGAAAAGGTGCACGTCGAGCCCGGCCCGTACACGGAGGCGGACATCTCGGACTACTTCTGGCACAACGGCACCTACCCGGATTCCGACGAATACCGGCGCCTCGCGGCGGGCAACTTCGCGGACTACCGGCTCAAGATCGGCGGTCTCGTCGATCATCCCGTCGAGCTGAGTCTGGCCGGCCTGCGGGCGCTGCCGCACCACGAGCAGATCACCCAGCACTACTGCATCCAAGGCTGGTCCGGGGTGGCCAAGTGGGGCGGCGTCGCCATGTCGACGATCGTGGACCTCGTGCGGCCGAGACCGGAGGCGAAGTGGGTCGTCTTCTACTCGATCGCCGACGGCTCCGACGGCGGCCTCTACTACGACGCGCACCCCATCGAGCAGATGGCGCTGCCGCTGACCATGCTGGCCTACGACATGAACGGGGAGCCACTGTCCTACGGCCACGGCGCGCCGCTGCGGCTCCGCAACGAGGTGCAACTCGGCTTCAAGCACGTCAAGTGGCTCGGCGGCATCGAATTCGTGGCGCACTTCTCCGAGGTCGGCTCCGGCTTCGGCGGGTACAACGAGGACCACGAGTACTTCGGCTACAGCCAATCAATATGACGATGATGACGACCGGCGTGGCCGGGCCTCGCCTGGGCAGCCGCGCCCGGTCAGGTCTCGATCCGGCCGCGCCGCGCGACCGCGTCCACGATCACCGCGGCCAGCAGCACCAGCGCCGTCACCATCAACTGCGGAGGGGCGTCCAGGCCGATGAGCCCCATGCCGTTGTTGATGACCGCGACGATGATCCCGCCGACCAGGGCGTGCACCATCTTGCCGCGCCCACCGAACAGGCTGGTGCCGCCGATCACCGCGGCCGCCACCGCGTAGAGCACCAGCTTTCCGCCGTCGATGTTGTTCGACACCGAGCCCAGGAACGATCCGTACACCATGCCGGCGAGCGCTGCGGTCACGCCACCGAAGATGAAGGCGATGAGCCGGACCCGGTTGAGATTGATGCCGGCCCGCCGCGCGGCCTCGGCATTGCCGCCGATGGCGTAGACGTACTTGCCGTAGCGCGTGCGGGTCAGCAGGAAGGTCCACAGCGCGAGCACCGCCACGATGATCGGAACGACCCATGGCACCCCGCGCAGCGCGATGATGCTGCTGCCGCGGTTCGCGTTGCAGATGAGCACCAGGACGACGCCGGCGACGGCGATCGCGACCGACTTCACCGTGGTGAGCGCAAGCGGTTCTGCGGTGAGATTGCTGGCGCGACGCCGTAGGTTGCGCCGGAACAGCAGCACCACGTACAGCCCGACGGCCACGATCATGATGATCCAGCCGGCCAGCGGATCCATGTTCCCGTTGACCAGGTTGAAGATCACCGCGTTGGTGATGCGCAGGGTGCCGCCGCTGGAGCCACCGATGTGGTCCACCAGGTAGATCAGCACACCCTGCAGGCCGAGCATGCCGGCGAGGGTGACGACGAATGAGGGCAGCCCCAATCGCGTGATGAGCAGCCCCTGGATTCCCGTCATCAGCGCTCCGGCCGCAAGCCCGGCGATGATGGAGAGCCACCAGGGCCAGTCCGGGCCGACGCTCGACGATGACAACGCCACCGTCACGACCGAGGCCACGCCCCCGACATAACCGATGGACAAGTCGATCTCGCCGAGCAGCAACACGAAGACCTCGGCCATGCCGAGCAGGATCAGCGCGGAACCCTGGATGATCAGGTTGGTCAGATTGCCCGCGGACAGAAACTGCGGCGCCTTGACCTGGAAGATCACGATGATGATGACGAGGCCCACGAGCACCGGCGCCATGCCGCTTTCGCCGTGGCGCACCCGGCGGCCCCAGCCGCGAACGACGTCACCGAAGGATCCGTTCGCCGGCACGACGGCGCTGGTAGCGGACCCGGTCGCGGACGGCGGAGCGACACCGTCGTCGGCGCTCAATTCTTTGTTGGTGGTCATGGCGTTTCCCTCGCCCCGCTTCCCGCCCGTCCAGCCGCCATGGGTGCCCCGCCGGTCGTGATCAATTCGACGGTACGCTGCGTATCGAAGTCCTTGACAGGTCCCTGCCCGGCAATGCGGCCGAGGTAGAGGACGGCGATGCGGTCCGCCACGCTGAACACGTCGTTGAGATTGTGCGAGATCACCAGGACGGCGATCCCCCGGCCGGAGAGCCGCCGGATCAGGTCCAGCACCATCGCGGTCTGCGAGACGCCGAGGGCGGCGGTCGGCTCGTCCATGACGACCAGCCGCGCCTCCCACATCACGGCGCGGGCCACCGCTACCGCCTGCCGCTGCCCGCCGGACAGCGAGCCGACCGCCTGCCGGATCGACCGCACCGTGACCACCGAGAGGTCGGCCAGCGTCTGTCGCGCACGGATCTCCATCGCGGCGTCGTCCAGGATGCCGTGGCGCAGGGTCTCCCGGCCCAGGAACATGTTCTCGACG
>JAFIHI010000024.1 GCA_017848755.1 Nakamurella sp.
GTCCGGGCTCGGACCGGCGCCGTCGCGGTGCGCGGCGGTCGCATTGTCGCTGTGGGGCACGATGTCTCGGAGCTCATCGGGCCGCGCACGGAGGTGGTCGACCTTCGCGGCGGGATGCTGGTCCCCGGGTTCCAGGACGCGCACGTGCACCCCGTGATGGGCGGTCTGCAGATGCTGCAGTGCCACCTGTCCGACGCCCACACCGAGCCCGACTACCTCGATATCATCGGCCGCTACGCCGCCGCGCACCCGGACACGGAGTGGATCCAGGGCGGCGGCTGGTCCATGTCCGCGTTCGAGGGCGGGACCCCGACCGCCGCCGCCCTGGACACGGTGGTGAAGGACCGGCCGGTGTTCCTGCCGAACCGGGACGGCCATGGCGCGTGGGCGAACTCGGAAGCGTTGCGGCGCGCCGGAATCGACCGCGACACACCCGATCCCGCCGACGGCCGCATCGAGCGGGACGCCGCCGGGAACCCGACCGGCACCCTGCACGAGGGCGCCATGTCGCTCGTCAGCCGACTGCTGCCCGCGCCCACCCTGGACGACCTCGTGGCCGGGCTCGTCGCGGGCCAGCGCTACCTGCACTCGCTCGGGATCACCGCCTGGCAGGACGCGATCATCGGCGACTACGCGGACCTCACCGACCCCGGACCCGCCTACCTGCGCGCCGCGGCGGACGGGACGCTCACCGCCCGGGTGGTCGGCGCCCTGTGGTGGGACCGCGGCGCCGGGCTCGACCAGATCGAATCGCTCATCGAGCGGCGAAACCACTACCGGGGCGGGCGTTTTGCTGCCACCAGTGCCAAGATCATGCAGGACGGTGTGGCGGAGAACTTCACCGCGTCCCTGCTCGATCCGTACCGCGACGGCCACGGGCACCCCACCGACAACTCCGGCATCTCCTTCGTCGATCCGGAGATCCTGGATGACGCCGTTCCGGCCCTGGACGCGCTCGGCTTCCAGGTGCACTTCCACGCGATCGGCGACCGCGCCGTCCGGCAGTGCCTGAACGCCGTCGAGCACGCGATCGCGCGAAACGGCATGCGGGACAACCGGCATCACATCGCACACATCCAGGTGGTGCACCCGGAGGACGTGCCCCGGTTCCGCGCACTCGGGGTCGCCGCCAACATGCAGATGCTGTGGGCGACGCTCGAACCGCAGATGGTGGAGCTCACGCTGCCCTTCCTCGGCGAGCCCCGCGCCGGCTGGCAGTACCCGTTCGGCGACCTGCAGCGCGCCGGCACGGTGCTCGCCGCCGGCAGCGACTGGTCCGTGTCCACCCCCGACCCCTGGGCGGCGATCCACACCGGCGTCAACCGCGTCCCCGCACCCGGCGAGGAAGCGGGCGACTTCGAGCCGTTCCTGCCGAATCAGGCGCTCGACCTGGGCACCGCGTTGAACGCGTACACCGCCGGGTCCGCGTGGATCAACCACCTGGACGACACGACCGGGACGATCGAGGTGGGCAAACTCGCGGACGTCGTCATCCTCGACCGCGATCCGTTCGACGGACCGACGGCCGAGATCGGCGCGACGCGCGTGCTGCAGACGTTCGTGGAGGGCGAGCGGGTCTTCGCGGCCGCCGACGCCTGACCCGCTCCAGCCGGCCGTACCCTCGTCGCCTCCCCGGTCGAGTGTGAGTCCTGCAGGGCGAAACGGCCCCGAGGCCCTGCAGCACTCCCACTCGACGAGAGTAGGTGCGCGAGTTCGCGATAGAGGGCGTGTCCGCAATAGCGACAGGAGCTACAGCCCGAGATTCGCGACGATGTCGGCCACCATCTGGCGGCCCTTGATGGACTGCTTCTGGTTGGAGATCGCGATGATCGCGATCGTGCCCTTGGACACCGCGTAGATCGAGCCCGCGTCCGGGTAGCCCGGCAGCCCGTTCGGCGTGGACATCGCGCCGCCGGTCCAGCCCGCCGGATGCGTCACCGGATACGACTCCCCGATCGGCACGTGCTCGTTCACCGCCGCGGCCGCCTGCTCGGGCGTCGCCGCCCGCACGATTCGGGTCGCCGCCAGGAACCCGCCGCTGGAGCGCGTGAACACGCAGACCGGATACGGCTGGACCTGGATCACCGAGGTGACGCCGGTGTGCTGGCCGTTGGCGTCCGCCACCTGCTGGTCCGTGAGATACGGGCAGGTGCCCGGCACGGCCGGCGGCTCCGAGGTGGTCGGCGGCGGTGCGATCAGTGTCGGATCGGTCGGCGTCGTGACGACGGTGGTCGGTTGTTCCGACACGGTCACCGTGCCGGGGCTCTGGGTGAGGATTGAGGGGCGCGTCGCCGCCCCGGTCGGCTGAGACAACTGAGATGACGGCGATGACGACGTTCCGGGCCCGGGCCCCGTCCGCGCCGCACTGCAGCCTGCAGCGGTCACTGTGAAGGCCACCGCGACGAGCGCCACGGACACCGCTGCGCGAAGGCGGCCGTACGCGGCGCGATCTCGAGCCATGGCTCCCCCTTTCGCCAGCCCGCGGCGAGTATGTGGACCCCCACGTTATCCGGTCGCTCGGCTGGCGCGCGGCAGGTGGGAACAGGCGGGCGCTACCGAGAAATGACGTCTAGATTCACCGGTCGCCGCATTTCCCCAGGTGGACTTGATCTTGGTCACGTCTGGGCGTCGATTTTCAGCAGACGAGGTCTCACCCGCCTACCAGGCACGCACGGTAATCTCACGATCAAGGGCAGGGGCACCCGGCGAAAGGAGCGGCACCGTGGCCGAACCGACGCGTCGCGCCACCAGCCAGCGCGCCGCCCTGGAGGCGGTCCTGGCGGACACCGACGAGTTCGCCACCGCGCAGGAGCTGCACGAGGTGTTACGGGAGGCCGGTGCCCGCGTGGGGCTCGCGACGGTCTATCGGACGCTTGCGGACCTGGTGGCCGCCGGCGAGATCGACACGCTGCGCAGCCCCGCCGGGGAGACGCTGTACCGGCGCTGCGGCGAGTCCGAGCACCATCACCATCTGGTGTGCCGGGTGTGCGGGCGCACGGTCGAGGTCACCAACCCCGCGGTGGAGCGTTGGGCGCGCACTGTCGCCCGCCGATACGACTTCTCCGACATCGGCCACGAGATCGAGCTTTTCGGCGTCTGCGCGGCCTGCGCGCAGCGGGCCCAGGAGCCCATGGCAGGGTGAAGGGGTGAAGCCGCGAACGTCGTCATGGGCGAAACGCGCGGAACCGCAGGCGCGCGCCGGTGGGGCGATGCGAGCGGCGGCGGGCGCCGTCATCCTCGTGCTGGCCCTGCTCGCCGGATGCGGGGCTGTCCGATCCAGCGGTGCCGCGCCGACCACCCCGGCGCCGCAGCACATCACCCTGCAGACCGCGACGGCCGCCTTCGGCACATACCTGACAGACGGCTCCGGTCGGGCGCTGTATATGTGGGACGCGGATCGCACCGGGGCGCCGACCTGCTATGGGGACTGCGCGGCGACCTGGCCACCGGTCACCGTCTCCGGCGACGTGACGGCCGGTCCGGGCGTGCAGGGCAGCTTGATCTCGCACGTGCAGCGCACCGATGGCACCGAGCAGGTGACCTACGGCGGGTGGCCGCTCTACTACTACAAGCCGGATGCGCGGCCGGGGGAACTCTCCGGCCAAGGCAACACCGGATTCGGGGCCGTGTGGTGGGTGGTGGCGCCGGACGGCAAGCCGCTGCCCTCGGAACCGCAGGGGTGACTCACCGGCAGGGGTGACTCACCGGCCGATCGCGAGCCGGACGACGGCCGTCAGCACGTCGGGGTGGGGTCAGCGCGTCAGCGTCCAGATGATGACGGCGACGATGATGATGAGGACGATCGCGCCGATGGCGATCCAGAGTCCCTTCGACGCGCCCGACGAGCCGGAGGCGTCGATCTCTTGTTCATGCTCCACGAAACGCTTGAACATTCCGGTGTCGGCGATATGGCCCTCGTCGTCGGACTCGTGGGGTGTGGACATACCCGATAGTCAACCGCATCGCGGAGCGTGAGGTGGCACGACCCGCCTAACAAACCGGTCGCGGATCGGTCACCGTTCGGTGACGGCGAGGTGCCGAAGCGGCACCGGTGCGGCGCCGGGGTGGCGCAGGGCGGTGGCCGGTGTGAGGGCCGGGCGCTGCTGAGTCGACCTTGGCCACCAGGCTCGACAGCCCCTGGCGGCCGTGTTCGGCGATCACTTGCGGCCGCACGCCAGCGCACAAGGTCTCAGAAATCGCCGCTGCGCGGCACTGTCAAGTGATCTGCGTCACGGTCGATACTGGTAGTAGGCACCGGAAACGGAGGTCCCTATGAACGAGCACATGCCGTCCATCGAGGTCGCGCCGCTGCAGGCACGCGGCGAACTGCGTGGATTCCTGCTGGGCGGGCGTTGGCCGGATTCCACGCTCGAATGGCTCCGCGTGCTCATGCTGGCGGTGCGGGTGGCCGCGGTTCCCGGGCTGCTGCCGACCACGACCGTATTCCGCGTGCGCGAAGACGTACCGCCGGATCCGCCGGTCGGGACGGTCGGGCTGGTCCTCGCCGAGGGCACCTTCGTCGGTGAGCATCGGTTGGAGGCAGGCCAGTTTGCGGATCCGCAGCCGATCGGGCTGATGGTGCTGCACCCGCCGTCGGAGACGCACCCCTCCATGCCCGAGGTCGAGGACGTCGCCTCCGGATGCGTTTTGCTTCCGGGGCTGCCGTGGTTGGGCCTGGACCACCGCGCGGGCTGGGTCGAGGCCACGTCCGGCGGGACGGTGACGTCCATGGTCTCCCGCTCCGGGCCGGACCTCGACTCCGATGCCGATACCGCCGTGCTCGCCATGCTCATGGCGGCGTAGCGGACGATCACGTACCGCTGGTGGTGGCGTCGCTGGACCACGCGGGACGCGCCAGAACTGGTGATCTTCCTGTGATCTTCCTGGGGCCGGGGGACTGCTAGCCTTTGAGACCACGGTGGACATCGCGGCTCGTCACGGGGACGATCCGCCCGGTGGAACGGAGATCTCGCCGATGGGCAGGACGCTACATCGAGCCGTGGTGGCCCTCGCCGCCGCGGCGCTCGTCACGCTGACGGGTTGTAGCACCGCGATCTCCGGAACCGCCACGGCGGCAACGCATCTGGCGCCGACCGCGCAGAGTTTGGCCGCGGCCAGTGAGACCCCGTCGTCGCAGATCGCGAACACCTCGGAGTCGACGGCCATGGAGTCGTTGAGTTCCGAGCCGATCCGGCCCATGCCGCCGATGCCGTCCATAGGCGGCAGTTCCGATGGAAGTTCTTCACCGTCGGATGTGCAGCAGCTGGACCCCGCGAGCATCACCTGGCTCGCCGGGTTCTGCACCGGGTTCAGCGACGTGGCCAGCTACTCCGGCCCGGACACGACGGGCATGAGCGACAGCGAGATCGTCCAGACGATCGTCGATGCCTACGACTCGATGTCGGCCGCGGCGGCGTCCGCGAAGACGACTTTGCAGACCCTGCCGGCGCCCACCTTCCCCGGTCACGACAAGATCGTGCCGGCCGTCCTCGCCTGGTTCGCTGCGGTGAACACGGTCTACGGTCGGGGCGCCGACACCATCGCTACGACGACATTCACGTCGCTCGACGAGCTCTCGGCGGCCGTCAACAAGGTCGAGGCGGGCATGGACTCGGCGAACACGTCCTTCGGCGCGGCCATCGGCACGGTGGATCCGTCGGTCACCCATGCGATGAAGTCGCTTCCGGAGTGTTCGACGCTCATCAACTCGGCGGGCTGAACCCGACGGTCGTGAGTACCGGGCTGAACTGCGCCCGCTGAACCCCATCGGTCAGCAACGCCGCGAATCCCGCTCAGTCGGTGCCGAGGTCGAACGCCGCTTCGTTGACCAATTCGTCCACCGCCGGCACCGTCTCGGCCGCGCCGAGCTGCGCGATCTGCTCCGAGTGCCCCGAGCCCAGCGCCCCCACCAGGGCGGCCGTCGCGTCGAGCTGCCCGAGCCCCGCGTACAGCTCGAGCTTCGCGCGGGAGTCGGCGATATCGAGGTTCCGCATGGTCAGCTGCCCGATGCGGTCGGTCGGCCCGAACGCCGCGTCCTCGGTCCGCTCCATGGACAGCTTGTCCGGGTGGTAGGACAGGTGCGGCCCGGCCGTATCCAGGATCGAGTAGTCGTTGCCGCGGCGCAGACGAAGCCGCACCGACCCGGTCACCGCATTGCCCACCCAGCGCTGCAGTGACTCCCGCAGCATCAGCGACTGCGGGTCCAGCCAGCGGCCCTCGTACAGCAGCCGGCCGAGACGGCGGCCCTCGTTGTGGTACGTGGCGATCGTGTCCTCGTTGTGGATGGCCGCCACCAGCCGCTCGTAGCAGATGTGCAGCAGGGCCATGCCGGGCGCCTCGTAGATGCCGCGCGACTTCGCCTCGATGATCCGGTTCTCGATCTGGTCGGACATCCCCAGCCCGTGCCGCCCACCGATTTCGTTCGCGCGCAGCACGAGAGCGACGTCATCGTCGAAATGCTCCCCGTTGATCGAAATGGGCCGGCCGGCCTCGAAACCCACTGTGACGTCTTCGGTCTCGATCGTCACGGCAGGGTCCCAGAACCGCACCCCCATGATCGGGTCCACGATCTCGATCGAGGCGTCCAGGTACTCAAGCTTCTTCGCCTCGTGCGTCGCCCCCCAGATGTTCGCGTCGGTGGAGTACGCCTTCTCGGTGGAATCCCGGTACGGTAGCTTCCGCGCGACCAACCACTCCGACATCTCCGTGCGCCCACCGAGTTCGCGCACGAACGCCTCGTCCAGCCACGGCTTGTAGATCTGCAGCGCCGGGTTCGCCAGCAGGCCGTAGCGGTAGAACCGCTCGATGTCGTTGCCCTTGTACGTCGACCCGTCGCCCCAGATGTGCACATCGTCGTCGAGCATGGCGCGCACCAGCAGCGTTCCGGTCACGGCCCTGCCGAGCGGCGTCGTATTGAAGTAGGAGACCCCGGCCGTCCGGATGTGGAACGCGCCGCACGCCAGCGCCACCAGCCCCTCGGCGACCAGCGCGGCCTTGCAATCCACCGCGCGGGCGATCGCGGCGCCATAATCCTTGGCACGGCCCGGCACCGCCGGGAGGTTCGGCTCGTCATATTGGCCCAGATCCGCGGTGTAGGTGCACGGAATCGCCCCGTTCTCCCGCATCCACGCGACCGCGGTGGACGTGTCGAGGCCGCCGGAGAACGCGATGCCGACCTTCTCGCCGACGGGCAGGGAACTCAAGACCTTGGGCATGGGCTCAAGACTATTGCCTGCGCCGATCCGGCCTCGACCGACCGGGTATGACGATGTTCCGGGCCATAGCGTGTCCGCCGCGCCGCGCCCCCGCACCCGCAGTCACGGCCCGAGCAGGGCTGCCGGGACTACGGCAATCCCGTCCGGCCGGCGGTACGCCGCGCCGCCGGTCGTGATCACCGCCGCGTCCGCGAGGTCCCCGCCCATCCGCTCCTTCAGCCACAGCAGGTGCCGCACATCGCGGTCGTCGGGGGCCGCACCGAGCTTCACCTCCAACGCGACTGCGGCTCCGTCGTCCCCGGTGACGATCAGGTCCACCTCGTGGTCGCCACGCTGCGTGCGCAGATGGGAAACGGTGGCGCGCAAGGCATCCGCGTACACCCGCACGGACAGCGTGACCAGACTCTCGAATAGGGCGCCGAGCAGCGTCCCGTCGCGCGGAATGGAGACCGATCCCGGGTCGGGCCGGCTGAGCAGCGACCGCGACGTGACGCCGAGCAGTCGTGCCGCGAGCGCCGGATCCGCCAAGTGGTGCTTCGGCGCCTGGCCGAGCGCGGTCAGCCAGTTGCGCGAGCCGGCCCAGGTCGGGAGCTCTTCGAGCAGCCACATGCGCTGCAGGATCTCGCGGTACGCGATGGTTGTTGCGCGGCTTGGTTTATCGGACAATCCTGGGGTCGCGGCATCTAGGATCACGTTGTACGCGGCCGTGGTCGACGTCGCTGCCGCATACGCGGCGAGCCAGGCGCGGAGCGCCTGCGGCCGCCGCACCGGCCGGCCCGCCTCGGCGAAGTCCCGATCGACGACCGTCGCCAGGTAGCCGTCCAAGATGTCCGGCCGAACATCGTCCGCGAGCGCACGGATCCCCGGGAAGCCGGACCGCGTGATCTCTTCGGTGTAATCCTGCAGACCGAGCACGCAGTCGCCGGCAATGTCCGCACTGCCGGCCAACATCGCTTCAAGCGAGACGGTCGGCGTCGCAATCTGCCGTTCGGCCAGGCTGAGCGGCCGCATGCGTACTGTCACGATTCGGCCGGCGCCGGAGTGCTGGGGCGCTTCGGCCGGGAAGTTCGATCCGGCCAGCAGATACGTCCCCGGGCCCGCACCCGCGTCCACGTCATGGCGCACCCTGTCCCAGACCGGCGGGTAGTGCTGCCACTCGTCGATCAACAGCGGCTTGTCGAGCCGATCGAGACGCTGTGGATCATCGCGCAGAAAGACTCGTTCCGCGTCGTCGTCCAGTGCAATGGTGGCGACGACCCGGCGGCGCGCGGTCACGGTCTTGCCGACGGCCTTCGGACCCTCGATGGCAACCGCGGGAAGGCCGGCCAGGAGCCGGTCGAGCTGCCGATCGACGACGCGCGAAAGATACGCCACAGGGCTACTATACCGATCCTGCAACAGTTACGATACGTATCCGTACCGATCTACGATACAAATCCGCAGCGCGTGTGGCAGCGGGCGTTGCGGGCCTAGACCGTTCCGTCGGCACAGAACCAACACCGCGGTGTGTCCGGCCCCACTCGCAGGTTTCCTCTTGCACGAAAACATGACGACAGGTGTCATGATTCGGTCGATGCCGGACCTTACCGGGTATGACGATGTTCGCGAGGCTTGCCGCCACCGGCACCCGATGCGCGGGAGCGTGCTCATGACCAGGACCGCATCGCCCCAGCAGACGCGCACGGCGGCGGACGTGCCGGACACGGCGGACCTGGTGAGCGACCTGTTTCGCCGGTACGCGAACCGGGTGTACGGCTACGTCCGGCTGCGCACCACGCCCGAGATCGCCGACGACGTCGTGGCGGACACGTTCCTCGCCGCCTGGCGGCTGCGCGACCGCATTCCCGACGAACCCCTGCCCTGGCTGTTGGTCGTGGCGCGCAACATGTTGGCCAACCGCCACCGGGCCGTCGGGCGGTCCCTCCGGCTGGTCGTGGCCATGGCGAGGGTAGAGCAGCTTGCCGGCCACCAGCCCCCCGCCGAGGACGCGGTGGTGGCACGCGACGAGGTTCTCGGTGCCCTCGCCCGGTTGATGGACGACGAACGTGACGCCGTCTTGCTGGTGGCCTGGAACGGGCTCTCGCACCGTGATGCCGCCGCCGCCGGGTGCAGCGAGCGCACCTCCGCCCGGCGACTGCGGCGAGCGCGGTACCACCTCCGCGATCTGGCTGCGCCGGCCACCGTCGCGGCCACCGCCGACCCGATGAACCCCGGTTCTTCCACCGATGCCACTGATCCGACGAAGGAGTCGTCATGAAAACCATTGCGCGCCACGAGATTTCATGGGTGATCGCGCTGCGGCCGACCGAACAGGAGCTGGAGCAGGAGTGGACGGTCGGCCGGAAGGAGGCCGTCTGGGAACGTGTCCTGCTGGCGCGGCAGCTCGAATCCGAAAACGGCGAGAACAGCGTCATACTCGACACTCTTGTTGCGCCGCAGCGCATGTCCAGGCGAAAGTCGCTGATCGCGGTCGGCAGTGTCGCCGCGGCGGTCGCCGCCCTGCTGACGGTGCCGCTGCTGCTGCCGTCCGGCGGTCCGGTAGGCCCGCTGACCGCGCAGGCGCTGGAGGCACTGGCTGCCGCCGCCGCGGGCCAACGACCGCTCGCCCCCGGGCAGTTCCGGCATGAGATCACGCGTTCGCAGCAGAACGGGCACGTGACCGAGCACGAGAGCTGGACCGCGGCCGACGGGCACGTGTGGCGCGTCGACAGGGTTGCGGGAACCTCGACGTACTACGCCTTCCCGCCCGGCGGCGAGGACGTCAACAACCCGTCGCCCGCGTTCCTCGCGACGCTGCCGACCGATCCGGCCGCGCTGCAAAGCTATCTCGAGGCGAACGTGCACGGATCCTCGTCGCGCGACGAGGCCGTGTTTGTGGCTGTCGGCGACATGCTGCGCGGCGGGTTCGCTCCGCCGGCGCTGCAGGCGGCGGCGCTCCGCGTGCTGGAGAAGACCCCGCACGTCACGGCCGAGTCGGGCCGTGACTCGGCCGGGCGGGCGGCGACGGTGGTCAGTTTCGTGGACGAGTCGATCCGGCCGGGTGAGGTGCAGTCGCTGTACTTCGACCCGGCCACGGCGGCCATCCTGCAGGAGGGGCTTACCGCTCCAGGTGTCGCCTACGGCGGCACCGTCGTGAGCTCGGATATCGTGAGTTCCGTTCCGCCGCAGGTGATCCGCTACGCGTCGGACCGTGGGACCTGCGTCACCGCCGCCGGCGTCACGGATGAGATGACCTGCGTCCTGGCCCTCACCGCCGGGGGCGCGACCACGATGGCGGAAGCTCCGGGGACCGGCGGCCTTGCTACGCCGCGCACGGCCGCCCCGTCGCCCTCGACGGTGCCCTCGACCGTGCCCTCGACGGTGCCGCCAACCAAGTAGCAACGGGCGTGCCCTCGACCGAGGAGCGGAGCGAGCCCAGGCTTGGTCACCGGTGCCGGCCGATTCGGGCGATGATGGTCTCCGCCTCCATGCCCCGGGTATGGCGCGGCTGCCGCGCGAACCGCGTCATACCCGGTATTCCCCCGGCCGTGAGACGCTCACGGGCCTGGCGAGGGGTCGCTCGAGAAACTGCACCGTGCACCCTTTCTTGGGTCGCGATGCGTCTGTCAGGGTGCCGGGCCCTTGTCGGGTTTCGGCGAGGGAGCGGGCGATGACGAGCGCACGAACACAGCGACCGGCCCTCGCCGCTGGCCAGGCGGGTGGTGCCCGGTGACGGTGCTCGATCGCCTCGCTCCGTCTGCCGGCGACCTGGCGGGGCGGCAGACAGCCGAGCCCGCACGGCGCCTCGGCGGCACGCCAGGTGCGGCCCGCGAGCGTATCCGGCGAGTCCCGGCGCCGGTCGTGATCTACCTGGCCGGGCAGGCCTTCGCGGTCGGCATGCTCGCATTCCTGTGCGCGGCCCGCGGCCACTCGCTGCTCGGCAGCCTCACCGCGTGGGACGGGCAGCACTTCCTTCGCATCGCCACGCACGGGTACACGTTCTCCACCGCAGCCGACACGCCAGGCTCCCCGGCATTCCTCCCCGGATACCCCGGCCTGATCGCCGCCCTGCACACCGTCATCGGTGTGCCCGCGGTCGCCGTGGCCCTGGCGATCTCCTGGATAGCGGGGGCGGTGTTCGCCTGCGCCATCCCACACCTGGTGCGGCGCATCCCCGGCATGGATCACCGGGCCGGGCTGATAGCTGTTGCCCTGGTGGCGGTCTCACCGGTCAGCATCACCCTTGCCATGGCCTACAGCGAAGCGCTGGTCTGCGCGCTCGCATCCTGGGCGCTTGTCCACGCGCTGCGGGGCAACTGGTGGATCGCAGGTTTACTCGCATTGACGGCGGGAACGGTGCGGATCAGCGGACTCGCCCTGGCCGTGGCGTTCGGTATCGCCGCGATCGCGCTCGCCGTGGCCAGCATCCGCCAGCACCAACCGGCGATCCTCATCGCCTACGGCCTTGCCGCCCTGATGGAAGTCATTGCCAGCGCCGGCGTTATGAACTCCAAGATCCGGCTGCTGATCCCCGCATTCACCATCCTGCTACCCGCCGCAGCCTGGCTCGCGCGACAACCCGGCGCCCACGCGCGATGGGCGCTGGCTGTGATCGCTGTGGCCGGCAGCTGGCTCGGTGCCTACGCCCTCACCATCTGGACGCACGCCATCTGACGCGCGCCACCGCATGTCCGGAGGAGGCCTCGACCCGCGTCGGCCGATATGACGGCCCCGGCCCCCGAGCTGGTAGGGCGCGGCTGCCGCGCGAACCGCGTCATACCCGATTTTACATCCGTGCAAGCCGGCCTGCCCGCGGCTACGCGATGCCGCCGCCGACCACCAGCGTCGCGCCCATTGCGAGGAACCTACATCCCGAGGCTTCGGGCGATCTCGGGTTGGCGCCTGGCCCAATACATCTCGATCGTCCTTCGCGGCGTCGGCAGGCCCGGGTCGTCGTCGACGTCGCCGAAGTACCCGAGCGCGCGGACCGCTTGCAGGATGTGCTGGTCCGGTGTCGTCGGTCGGTAGCGATCGAGGTAGAAGTTCATCCCGGCCACGACGTCCAGATCGGTCTGTTCCTCGATGCGCATGAGGTCGAAATAGTCCCGCAGTTCGCCGCGGTCCATGACGACCTTGATCTTCATCGCCAGGATGTCCTCGACTCCGGCCACCCGGATGCCGGCAAGCGGCAGCGCGTTCACCAGGCGGCGCTGCGCCGACGCGTCGAGGAACTGCACCTTCGTGTCCCCGAGCACACCGTTCAATGTGCCCTCGGAGATGTCCGTCGGGGCAAAGTCGGGGAACGCGCCCAGAAGTACGTTCGCGTAGGCCTGAGCATCGAACGGCTGCTCGGTGAATAGGTCGAGATCTCGGCTCACCCGGTGGTGGAGGTGAATCGCGAGCGCGGTGCCACCGACCAGGTACATCCAGTCCGGCACCGTCGGTGCGAGCTTCATCCAGGCTTCTGCCGTCCGACCGGGGAGGAGCACGTCGGTGTAGGGATCGAGCGGCGTGCTCCCGCTCCCCGCCTCAGCACTGTGCGCGCCCTGGGCACGGCTGGCCCTGCTGCGGCCGCGTGAGCCGCCTCCGCGCGAATGCCTGCCTGCGTCGGACTCGGGCATCACGAGGACCCCTGTCGAGCGATCCAGTTGTGCACCAACGCCCGCGTCCGCTCGTCGGCGCCGCGACCCGCGACAGCCGCTTCCAGATCGGTGGACGAGATGTGCTCCAGCGCCCACTGCGCCGCCGCCATGCTCGAGCTGGTCAGCATCCGCCGAGCGATGTAGGCGCCGTCGCCCGACACCCGCAACGTCGCGGGTGCCGCGTTCCAGAACAGGTGCCAGAACTGCTGTGGCACCCGCTTTGCGTTAGCGACCGGACGATCCGGCAGTCGAACGGCCCGGACGGCGGACTTGACGGCTGGCCATCTCTCGCTCCGCATGTTCAGCGCGTAGACCGTACCCGGGCCGACCCGCCCCGCTCGGATCGCCCGGCACGACTTTCGCGTCACCAGGCCGACGTCGACCAATCGCTTCAGCGCCGATGACGCGGTAGTGGCGCTGATGCCGGCGATCTCGGCGACCCGGCGCACCGAGCTCAACCCGAGGGGGCTCACGGACAGCGCGGCGAGGACCTGGATCTCGGTAGGCCGGTACCCCGGAACCCGTTTCGCGATGACGCGCTCCGCGACGTCGCGCGGCGCGCGGCGTTCGACCCCGCGCCCGGTTCTCGCGACACCCTCGCGATCGAGCATCGCATGAGCCGTCGGCAGTGACACTCCAACACGGCGCGCCATCTCGACCACGCTCATAGTGTCCATGTTCTTTATTCTAGGGCGCGCACGGCAGCGAACGAGCAAAAATCGCCCCGATGCCGGCCGGGCGTGCTGGTCCGGTAGCCACCAGTCACGAGGCCCTTGGGGGGACCGTGGTTACGGTGCGATCACCACTTTGTGTGCAGTGGGGTCGGACGAGACGGCGGTGAGGGCGTCGCCGAAGCGTTCGAGCGGGAAACGGTGCGTGATCAGTCCCTCGGTTCGCACCCGCCCGTTGCGCAAGGCGTTGAGTGCATCCGGGAATGACGAGATCTGCGCGAACGATCCGATGATGGTGATTTCCCGCCGGTACACGTCGTACGGGCTGATCGCGACGCGATCGTCGGGGGAGGTCACCCCGTAGATCAGGAGGGTCCCGCCGTCGCGCACCAGTGGGAGCGCGCGTTCGGTGACCGCCGCCGCGCCGGTGGCGTCGACCACGATGTCGTAGCCGTCCGGTGAGCCCACAGTCAGTCGCTCGTATCCACTGCCGTCCCTCCCGATCGGCACGGCCGCGTCGACGCCCAGCGCCAACGCCAGCTTCAGCTTGTGTTCCGACGGGGCGGCGACCGTCACGTGGGCCGCGCCGCTCTTCGCCAGCAGCTGCGCCAGGATGAGCCCGGTGGGCCCCGCGCCGAAGACCAAGGCGGACGAGCCGGGGGCGACGTGCAGGCGATCGACGCCGTGGATGGCGCAGGCGGTCGGCTCGGCCAGCACCGCCACCTCGGGTGCCAGGTCGTCCGCATCGAAACACCACGCGCTGGGGGCGATCATGTACTCCGCGAACCCGCCCGGGCCGGTGACGCCGAGGGCGGTGAGATTCGCGCAGAGCAGGGGACGCCCGCGCCGGCAGTTGGCGCACGATCCACATCCGCCCACGCCGTTCGCCACGATCCGCTGCCCGATCCGGAAACCGTCGACCCCCGCTCCGATCGCGTCCACGATGCCGACCGGCTCGTGACCGGGCGTCAGCGGGAACGCGGCGAAAAAGGATCCGTCGTGGATATGGTGGTCCGTGCCGCAGACGCCGGCCAGCTCGACCCGGAACCGGATCTCGCCGGGCGCCGGCTCTGGCGTCGGGACATCGCGTACGCCGAACGTCTCCGGCGCGTCATAAACGATTGCCCTCATGCTTTTCTCCCTCTCGTTCTCATGGCGTCCTTCTCGTTCGGTCCATCTAGTTCGTCGGCGCTACACGCCCGGTCCGTTGAGCACCGTGCGGTCCAGGCGCCGCGGCAGCCACTGGCCGTGTTCGAGCGAACCGGTGAGCTGGCCGCGGTCGACGACCACCTCGCCTCGCACCAGCGTCATCACCGGCCAGCCGGTGCAGTCCCACCCCTCCCAGATGCTGTAGTCGCCGTCATGATGCAGGTCGGCCATGGTGATGGTCTTCGTCACGCTCGGATCCCAGAGCACGATGTCCGCGTCGGAGCCGACGGCGATCGCACCCTTCTTCGGGTACAGGCCGAGGACCTTGGCGGGGCGCGTGGAGAACACGTCGACGAAGGTGCGCAAGGACAGACGTCCGCCGATCACCCCTTCTGTGTAGGTGATGACACCGCGCGTCTCGATGCCGGCGTGACCGCCGCACGCCGTCTCGACGGTGCGCCCGCCGACCTTGGTCGCATAGTCGGTCGTGTACTCGTCGGTCGCGACGGTGGTGAGCGTGCCGTCGGTCAGGCCCCGCCACAGCGCCGCGCGATCGGCTTCGGTCTTGAGCGCGGGGTAGGTCTGGATCTTGCCGCCGTCCGGCTGCTTGTAGTCCTCCGCGGTGAAGCACAGATAGTTGTGCAGGACCTCGCCGTAGATCGGCTGCCCACCGGCTCGTGCCTGCGCGATGACGCGAGCGCCCGATTCCCCCGTGACGTGCACGAAGTACACCGCGGTGCCGTTCTCCTTGGCGAGCCGACACACCTTCTGGAAGGCGAGTTCCTCGGAGGTCGAGGAGTGCACGAGATGCAGGTTGTACCACTGATCGCGGTTCTCCCGCTTGAGCTTGGCCTCCATGTGGGTGACCAGCTCATCGCATTCGGCGTGGACGAGCAGCATCCCGCCCGCGGCGCTGAGCTCTGCCATGAAGTCGAGCATCGGACCGTCGTCCATTTTGACGCCCCGCTGCGCGGTCGTGACGCAGGTCGTGAACGCCTTGAAGGTCGGGATTCCGGCGGCAACGGCAGGGCCGATCTTGGCGAGCACAGCGTCCGAAGGGTTGCCGACCATCGCGGGGTGAAAGGTGTAGTCCACGTACGACTTTCGGTCGAACAGTGCCCGCCTTCGCTCGACGGCCGCGATCGGATCATCGCTGTCTTCGTCGTGCACGCCCATGAACGCGAAGGACGCGATCGTCGTCGTCCCCCCGAACGCCGCCGCACGGCTGCTGCCCTCCGGGCCCTGCAGCCACACCTCCTCGCCGTTCGTCCAACCCCGGTGTACGGGCTCGAGGATGTGGGCGTGCGCCTCGATACCGCCCGGAAACACCTGTAGGCCGGTCGCGTCGATGTGGCGGCGGGCCTCGTGCGGCGAACCAGGCTCGATGAGCTCGACGATCCGGCCGTCCCGGATGCCGATGTCGAGGTGGCCTTCGGTCTCCGGTGTGACGGCGTAGCCGCTGTGTATCAGCACATCAAACATGCGCAATTCTCTCCTTCAAGAGCGGCAGGACATGCGTGGCCCAGGCCTCGGGACGCCGGTGGAGTTCACCGGCCTGCGAATCGTTGGCGCAATCGTGGTTGACTGCTCCGGCGGCCGCGGCCGCGCGTACCTGGGAGGCGCACTCGTCCGGAGTTCCCGCGAAGGTGTAGCGGGAGACAAGGTATTCGTCGATGCCGGTCCGCCTCGCGATGCGCCGGTACTGATCACGTTGTTCGCGAGACGGCGCGCCGTGGGACAGCAGGTTGTAGGCCTGCCCGAGTTCGATGATTCCCGGGGCGACCCGGTCGGGGATGAACTTGCCAGCCGTTCCGGAGCGGCTGATGTGGTGCGCGAGGCTCGCCACATGCCACAGCGCCGCATCGCGGGCCCTGTCGCCATCCTCGTCGACGTACCACGGGGCGGTGTACCAGGCCTCGATCGCCGCTGCGTCGCGGCCGGCGTCGCTCGCGCCGCGGTCCAGCATGGCGCGGCATGCCTCGATCGTGTCGGGCGCGATACCGAGTCCGAAGATGACGCCGTCGCCGACAGTCCCGGCGGTCCGTATGGCGCGTGCTCCATGGGCGGCCACCCAAATGGGTACTGGGTTCGCCGCGGGCCGCATTCTGAGTTCGTTGCCCTCCCACCGCGCGTGCCCGTCCGTCAGCAGGCCGCGTAACGCGCGGACGTACTCGGAGAGTCTGTCGAGCGGGGCAGCACGTCCGGCGAGGTTGTAGACGCCGCTGTCGCCGGTGCCGATGCCGATGACGACCCGGCCCGGGGCGAGCGTGTCGAGCGTCGCGGCAGCATTGGCGGTGACGACCGGATGCCGCGTCAGCGGGTTGGTGACCCAAGTCCCGATGCGCAGGCGCGTGGTGGAGGTGCTCACGGCCGCCAGGGTGATCCACGGGTCCAGATACAACGCCGGCGAATCCCATATCCCGACGCGGTCGTAGCCTGCCGCCTCCGCGTCGGCCGCGACCGCGCGAACCTCGCCGAGGTCGAGGGGGTTCATGCTGAACCCGAAGCGTAGTTCCACGACATTACTCCTGGCGTCATGATGTAAAACGTTTTTGCTAAGCTACTCGTCGGATGGTGCTTTGTCCAGGATCCTGCGCAGACCGTCGTCCCGGGTGCGGGCGGAGGCGGCGAAGGTTCCCGACGGGTCGACGAGGCCCCTCGCCGGCGTGATGCCCCCCGTCGAGTCGTCTAGCCTTTTCATGCCCGGCCCCAGCGCGGTGCACCGACGGGAGGACGCATGGCCGAGAACAAGCGCCCCACGATCGTCGACGTCGCGAAGGCGGCCGGGGTCTCCATCTCCACGACGTCCAATGCCCTGTCGGGGGTACGGCGCGTCAGGCCCGAGACGAGGCGCCGGGTCCTGAAGGTGGCGGACCAGCTCGGTTACGAGCCGAACCTCATCGCGCGTTCGCTGGTGGGCAAAAGGTCCAGCCTGGTCGGCATCCTCATGCCCGACATCACCGACAACTTCCTCACCACGTTTGTCCGTGACGTGGAGCGCGCGGTGGCCACCCAGGGACTCGGCCTGATGATCGGCGACTCCGGGAACGACTCCCAGCGCGAGGAACGCTATCTCCGGGCATTCCATGACCGTCGTATGGAGGGGCTGCTGATCATTCCCACTGCCGCCACGGATCTCGGCCAGGTCACCGCGATCGCGAAGGAGATCCCGACAGTCGTCGTCGACCGCGAGATCTCCGGCTGGACGGGGGATTTCGTCAGTTGCGACCACCGGGCGGGTGCCGAGATGCTGGTGGACCACCTGGTCTCGCTGGGGCACACCCGCATCGCGCAATTGGCTGGAGATAAGGCTCTTTCGAGCGCGCGGGCCAGGCACGCGGCCACACGTGCGCGGCTGTCCGACCACGGGCTGCTCAGTGCGGCTGAGAGCTTCAGTCAGTTCACGATCGAGGACGCCAAGGAGCAGGCCGCTGAAATCCTCCGCCGCGCCGCAGATTTCACCGCGGTGATAGCGGGCGACGACCTGCTGGCATTGGCCGTCGTCGGTGTCGCCCACCGGGCAGGCATCTCGGTCCCGGGCGACCTGAGCGTTGCCGGTTTCGACGACATCCCCTTTGCGGAACTCGCCTGGCCGGCGCTGACCACGATCCGTCAGCCGGTGGAGCGGATCGCGGCGGAGGCGACCCGCCTCCTGCTGGAGTCCGCGGGCGGCCCGGGGCGGCATGTGCTCCTGCAGCCCGAGTTGATCGTGCGCGACTCGACCGTCGCACCACGGGACCCTGCCAATCCGGCCCACACTTGACATTTGCCACCGACGTCGACTTCACTCTCTTCGACTGCAAAAACGTTTTACGAACGGAGTTTCCATGCGCACCAAAGGCACCCTCTTCAACCAGCGTCTCGCCGCGGTCGTCACCGGCCTGCGCTTCGATGAGCTCATCGTCATCGCGGACGCCGGCCTTCCCGTCCCGCCGGGGGTCGAGACGCTCGATCTCGCCCTCACCCATGGCAAGCCGTCCGTCGCCGATGTGCTCGCGGTGCTCGTCGACGAGCTCGTCATCCACGAGGTGATCGTCGCGGAGGAGACCGGGCGGATCAATCCGACGGTGACGGCGGCGGTCGAGCAGCTGACGCAGCCGGCCGGAATCACCGTGCGCGCGATCCCGCACGACGACATCGAGGTGCTCATCCGTCGCGCGAAACTCGTTGTCCAGACCGGCGAGACGACGCCATACGGCAACGTCGTGCTCGCCGGCGGCCTGGACTTCTTCAAGCTCGGCATCGCCGACTAGCGGTCCACACCGTGGAACGCAGACGTGCCGAACAGTTCGGGCTGGCCTTCGGTGATCTTCCCCGGGGTCGGTGGAATGCGATCACGGACGTTCCGAACGTCGCGGTCGGCCACAGCACCATCATTTCCGAAGAAGGCGCCGGCCGCTCTGGCCGTGGCCCGGTGCGAACCGGCGTGACGGTGATCCGCCCGCACGATGGCGATCCCGTCGACGAACCACTTTTCGCAGGCTTCCACCGACTCAATGGGAACGGGGAGCTCACCGGCGTCCAGTGGATCGCGGAATCAGGCCTGTTGACCAGCGAGATCGGGCTGACCAACACCCACTCCGTGGGTCTGGTCCGCGACGCCCTCGCCGCTGAGGCGATCCGGCGTCGCCGCACCCGCGGGGATCAGTGGTACCTCCCGGTGGTCGGCGAGACCTGGGACGGAATCCTCAACGACATCGACGGCCAACACGTCAAGGCGTCGCACGTCCGTGCCGCCCTGGCTGCTGCGGCCTCGGGTCCGGTGCCGGAAGGCAACGTCGGCGGCGGCACCGGGATGATCTGCCACGGTTTCAAGGGTGGCATCGGGACCAGTTCCAGGCTCATCGAGATCGGCGACCGCACGTATGCCGTCGGCGTGCTTCTCCAGGCCAACCACGGGCGTCGAGAGCGACTCGTCATCGCGGGGCATCCCGTCGGGCGGCTCATCCCGGACGCCGAGGTCCCGATTCCTCGCTCAGAACTCCCAGCAGGCGCCGGTTCCGTCATCGGCGTTGTCGCGACGGACGCTCCGCTCCTGCCGCATCAGTGCCGACGGCTCGCACAGCGGGTCGGCCTCGGCATCGCGCGGGCCGGCGCAGCCGGGGAGAACTCGAGCGGCGACCTCTTCGTAGCCTTCAGCACTGCCGGGCGCGGGGCCATCCCGCCGGACCACAACCTCACCGCAGCAGCGCAGGTGTTCGCGGTCGAGGCTCTGAACGGGCCGGCCGTCGGCGCACTGTTCGACGCCGTCATCGACGCCGCGGAGGAAGCGGTGGTCAACGCGCTGTTGGCAGCGGACACCATGCGGGGTCGCGGTGGCGCCGTCGCCTACGCCCTGCCGCACGATCGGCTCGCCCGAATCATCGGATGACTCATCGGGTGACGCTGGGGAACCGCCCATGTGGGCGAGCCGGTCGACGGCGTCCCCCGCGGCTACGCGATGCCGCCGCCGTCGACCACCAGCGCGGCGCCGGTGACAAAGGAGGCGGCGTCGGAGGCGAGCCACACGACGGCCGCGGCGATCTCTTCGGGCTTGCCCATGCGGCGCAGCGGCCGATCGGCGGCGTCGGCGAGGAAGGCGGCCGGGTCCTCGCCGAGCTGGGCGGCCTCGCTTCGCAGCATGCCCGTGTCGGTGTCGCCGGGGTTCACCGAGTTCACCCGGATCCCGGCCGGCCCGTGGTCGATGGCCAGCGCCCGGGTCATGTTCACCACGGCGCCCTTGGACGCGCAATAGGAGAGCGCGTTCCCGCCGCCCTTCAGCCCCCAGCCGGAGCCCGTGTTGATGATCGAGCCGCCCCCCGCCGCGGCCATCACCGGAACCGCGTACTTGCACATGAGGAAGATGCTGCGCACGTTGACGGCCATCACCCGGTCCCATTCCTCCACGGTGGTGCCGATGGCGTCCGCGCGCCGGATGATGCCGGCGTTATTGAACAGGACCTCCAGCCCGCCGAGGGCCTTGACGGTGTCCCGCACCACCCGCTCGCAGTCCGTCGGGTCGGAGATGTCGGCCGTGATCGCGATCGCCCGCCCGCCGGCCGCCGCGATCTGCCGCGCGGTCTCGGCCGCCGCGTCCGCGGATATGTCCACGGCGGCGACCGCGGCGCCCTCGGCGGCGAGCGCTAGCGCGGAGGCGCGCCCGATGCCGCCGCCCGCGCCGGTCACGATCGCGCGCTTGCCGGCCAGCGTTCCGAAAGATGTTGCCGTGACGGTCATATCGCTCCTTGGTGTTGATCGGTGCTGTGTTGATCAGTTCGTTCGCCCACGCGGTAGACCGCCCACTGGCCGGGCCCCGTCAGGATGCGTCGGTATCCGGAGAGCAGCGCGTCGGTGTCCGCGTCCCCGGTGTCCACTAGGAGCGGCCGCCCACCGAGGGCCGCGAGTTTCGCTTCGGGAGCGAGTATGACGATGTTCGCGGCGCCTACGGCGCCGAGTACGCGCGGCGAGAACTGTTGGTTCCCGCGGCCGAAGAGGAATCCCTGCCCGCCGATCACACTGACCATAATCCGCAACGGGCCCCGGGTAGCCCAGTCGTACAGCTCGGGCTCGCTCGCGCCTTCGGCGAGAAGCCTTCCGCCGCCGGCACTATCGCTACCGTCGCAGTTGCCGCCGCGCACGACGTCGACGCCGAGCAGTGTCCCCGGCACGCCGAGACGGTCCGCGACGGCCTGGGTGGTGCCACCTGGCCCGAGCGCCGTCGGCACCCCGTCCGCGAGCAGGTCCGCCGCCGCGGCGGCGACCGCGGCGGCCTGCTCCGCGACGTTCGCCGCCGTCGGGGCCTTGCGCGACTGCACGGTCGGTGCCACCGGAATACGAAGCGACGCCGTGAGTCTCGGCCGCACCTGCCCGTCGCGCAGTGCGTCCTCGTCCAGGTCGATGACCTCGACCATCTCCGTGGTGGGCACCGCGCTCGCCGCCGCCCGACCCGCCAGGAAGTGCCGGGCGATGTCGGCCGCCGCCCGCGGATTCACGGCGAAACAACCGGAGTACATCTTCACCCCGGACGGGATGCCCAGCACCGGAATCCGTTCCCCGCAGCCGCGGGCGACATCGGCCGCGGTGCCGTCCCCGCCGGCGAAGAGCATCAGGTCCACACCGGCCGCGGCGAAAGCCGTTGCGCACCTGGTCGTGTCGGCCGCCGAAGTGGGCGTCGACACGGGGACGTCCAGCACGGCGGCGTCCAGACCCGTTGCCGCCGCGATCGTTTCGCCCATCACGCCGGGGGCAACGACGAGAACGGCGTCATGGGCGGAGAGCATCGATCGGAGGCCGTCCAGCGCTACCGTCGCGCGCTCCGCAGCGTGGGAGACTCCGCCGCGCTGCGCCGCGCGCCGCTGCACGTCGGCGCCGTCGCTGCCGGCCAGCCCGGCCGCGCCGCCGAGCCCGGCGACCGGATTGACCAGCAGCCCAACGGTTATCGTCACGAGCGGACGCCGGCACCCGGGTACTTGCGGAGGTAGGCGCGCCAGGTCACGGCCCACCGCGCCGGGTCATCGAAGTCCTCGTGACCGGTCAGGTGCACGGTGGAGCGGTGCGGCGCGGTGCGCACGGTCTCCGGATCCTCGCGCGCCTCGCGGGCGACCTCCGCGATGATCGCCGCGTACTCGTCGAGCTCGCCTCTGGAATACGACTCGGTCGGCTCCAGGGTGAACGGCTCGGGGATCACGAACGGGTGGTGGCTGGACCAGTAGTGCACGCCGAAATCGGCGGCGCGCCAGCCGATCTGCTCGGTCGAGATGCCGGTCTGCTCGGTCAGCTCCTGCCAGGTGTAGCGGATCTGCTCGATGCGCGCGTCCGTCTCCGGATAGCCCATCGAGGCCCCGGGGATCTGCAGGATCTTCTGCGCCAGGTAGTTGTTGTTCAGCGCGGCGATCTCGGCGACCTCGCGGAGGCCCTCGGCGCCCATCGTCATGATCCACGTGTACGCGCGGACGATGTTCGGGATCACCCCGTAGAACGGCGAGACCTTGCCGATCGACTGCGGGCGATCCGCGTCGAGCCGGTAGGTGCCGTCGTCGTCGCGGACCACCACCGGCCCGGGCAGGAACGGCTCCAGCGCCTCGGTCACGCCGCACGCCCCGGCCGCAGGGCCGCCGCAGGCGTGCGGGGTGGAGAACGTCTTGTGCAGGTTGAAGTGGCACAGGTCGAAGCCCGCGTCCCGCGCCCGGGTGATGCCGAGAATGCCGTTGGCGTTGGCCTGGTCGTAGCAGGCCAGGCCACCGACCTCGTGCACCGCCGCCACGAACTCGGCGATGCGCGGGTTGTAGATGCCGGTGTCCTCCGGGTTCGTGATGAGCAGGGCGGCGGTCCGGTCGGACAGTGCGGCCCTGAGTGCCGCGAGATCCGGGTAGCCGTGCTCGTCCGGGTGCAGGGTGATCACCTTGTACCCGGCGGTCTTCGCGCACGCGGCGTTGGACGGGTGCGAGAAGATCGTGGTGATGATCTCGTCGCGCTGCTCACCCTCGCCGCGCGACGCGTGGTAGGCGCGGATCATCGACACGTTCGCCCAGATCGCCGCCGATCCCGCGGCCGGTTGCACGGACACGGCGTCCATGCCAGAGATCTCCGCAAGCATGCGCTCCAACCGGTGCACGATCTCCAAGGTGCCCTGCGCAGTGGCAGGGTCCTGGCACGGGTGCGTGTCGTAGAGCCGCGGGTCGCGGATCACCACCTCGTTCACCTTCGGCGAGTACTTCATGGTGCAGGTGCCCTGGCCGACGTCGATGTTGAAGTCCGCGCCCAGGTTCTCCTGGGAGAGCCGCACGTAGTGCCGGAGCACCTGCGGCTGCGCGAGTTCCGGTAGCGCGGGCGGGTTCTCGCGACGGATCGCGGCCGGGAGCGTGGCGTCGTCTCCGATCGTCGCGCCGATCGCCGGGTCGACCTCGGGTACGCCGATGCCGCGCGAGCCGGGGGTGGACAGTTCGAAAACGATCGGCTCGTCCCAGCGGGCCTGGTGGAAGCGGCGCAGTGGCGGCTTCGGGGCGACGGGCAGGCGGGTCATCGGGCGCTCCCCTCGGTGGCGGCGGGTGTAGCAGCGGCGGCAACTGCGGCAACAGCGGCGGTAACGGCGGCGGCCGAGCCGTGCCGGGCCGGGTGCGGCGGGGCGGCGAAAAGCTCGGTGAGCCGGTCGATGTCGGCCTTCGAGTGGATCTCGGTGACGCACACCAGCAGGCGCGCCGCGTCGAGCGCGATGCCCGGCTCGATCCCCACCGATCGACCCGTCGCGATCCAGTCCGCCGTGTTCCTACCGGTTTCCGAGACGTCGACGACGAATTCCCGGAAATGCGGGGCATGCTCGGACGGCACGGCCAACCCGGGGACGCCCGCCAGACCCTTGATCGCGTACCGGGTATGGGCCAAGATCGTCTCGCCCACCTCCGACATGCCTGCCGGACCCATCAGCGACAGGTACACGGCGGCGGCAATGCCCCACAGCGCGGCGGCGGTGCCCACCCACTCCTTGCCCTCTTCGCGCACCGCGAAAGACGTTCGCTCATAGGCGACGTCGCCGAAGCCGTACTCGCCGGGCACCGTCGTGGCGGCGATGCCGAACAGGCGCGACGGGAGTTCCATGACGTAGCGCGGATCGTCGCGCACGGCGATGTACCCACCGTGCCCGCCGCCGAACCACTGGTGCACCCCGAGCGACTGGATGTCGCCGCAGACGATGTCCGCGCCGAGCGTCGCGGGAGATGCCACCACGCCGAGCGAGATCGGGTCGCAGGACACCACCAGCTCCGCGCCTACATCGTGCGCCATATCCGCGAGCGCTGCTATCTCGGTGTGCAGAACGCCGTGGTAGTCCGGTGTTTCGACATAGATGGCCGCCACATTCTCGTCAATGACGGCACGTACCGCGGCACGGTCGATGGTGCCGTTACGTGCCGGCGGGATCGCCACGATGTCCAGCGCCCCGGCGACGTAATCGTCGATGCGGCTTCGTTTGTCGGCCCCGATAGCGCCCACCGTCACGACATCTCGCCGGCCCGTGAGCCGCCCCGCCATGCGCAAAGCCGTTGCCGCGGCTTGGAAACCGTCATAAACGGGGACATTGACCACGTCCAGTTCGAGCAGTTCCGCCATCTGCGAGCAGTATTCGAACAGGGCCTGGAATCGCCCGTGGTCCTCGTAGGGCTCACCGGCGTACGCCGTGAGGAACTCCCCGCGATTGATCACCTCGTCCACCACGGCGGGCACGTGATGCGGGAAGGTGCCGCCGCCGAGGAAGCTCAGCGTGTCCTGGGTGGAGACGTTGCGCGCGAGGATCCCGCGGACGTGCCGCAGCAACTCCGCCTCGGAGCGCGCGGGCGCGGGCAGGTCGAGCGGGCGGTCCATGCGCAGCGCGGCGGGGATCGCGCGGTACAGCTCCTCGGTCGAGGAGAGCCCGATCGCCTCCAGCATCGCGGCCTTCACCGCCGGGACCGCGTTCGGGATGTACGGATGGCTCATGCGATCTCCCCCTGGTTTGTGGCGTGGGCGCCCGGGCCGTTCTGTTGCACAACGGCGACACCGAACGGCGGCAGGTCGACGGCGCCCTCGACCGTCCGTCCGGTGATCAGGTCGGTGCCCTGGCGATCGACGTCGACCGTGGCCGGAACGCGATTGTGGTTGAGCAGAAACAGGTATGCCGCATCTTCGCCGGTGCGCAGCACCGCTTCGACGCCGTCGAACGGCCGGACCGTGCTGCGCGATTCGTCGAATATGGGTGCCAGCAGCGGCCCGGCGTCCTGGGGCAGGAAGCTCACGTACCATGCGGCACCGGCCCCGTGGGCACGGCGGGTGACGGCCGGCATTCCGGCCAGCGTCCCGCCCGTGTAACGCGCCACGACATCGGCTCCGCCTACGCGCAACCATTCCGACCAGGTCGCCGCGCTCGCCGCGCCGTTCTCAGCAAGGGTCACCGGCGTCGTGTCGCCGTCCAGTAGCGGCCACACCTCTTCGACGCGCACACCCAGCAGGTCGGCGAGGGGCCCCGGAGCGCCACCCGGATGCGCGCGGCAATGCTCATCGACCACGCCGGAGAACGGCCCGACGACGAGCCGCCCACCCCCGGAGACGTACCCCTCCAGAGCGGCCGCATCGGACTGCCGCAGTAGGTAGCTGTTCGGCGCGATCACCAACCGGTAGCTACCGAGATCGTCGCCGGGGCGGGCGAAGTCGGCCGTGATGCCGGCGCGAAACACCGCGCGGTAGAAGGGATCGAGCGCGGCGCGCCACCGCATCCGGTCCGACGGCATCGACTCGGCGGCGTCGAGCGCCCACCAGTTGTCCCAGTCGAGCAGGATGGCGACGTCGGCCCGAACGCGACTTCCGGCCACCGCGCCGAGACCGGCCACTTCGCCCCCCAGGGAACGGATCTCGCGAAAGACCCGGGTATCCGGCCCGGCCGCCGGCAGCATGGTGGAGTGATGCAGCTCGGAGCCGAAACGCGGTGCCCGCCACTGGAAGAACATGGCTCCGTCGCTACCCCGGGCGATGGCCTGGTAGCTCCACAACCGCATCACACCAGGCGGTTTCGGTAGGTTCACTGGGCGCCAGCTCACCGCGCTCGGCGCCTGTTCGAGGAGCAGCCAGGGCTTGCCGCCGCCCAGGGAGCGCATGAGATCGTAATTGCGCGCGGCGTCGATGTGGGCGGCCGGGTCCGCCGGGTCCGGGTACGCATCGTCGGTCACGACGTCGAGTTCCGTTGCCCAGCGCCAATAGTCGAGCGCATAGAACATGCTCATGAAGTTCGTCGTCACCGGAATGTGCGGTGCGACATCCCGCAGCACCGTCTTCTCAGCGAGCATCAACTCCAGTAGCGCGTCCGAGCAGAACCGCCGCCAATCCAGCGCATGCCCGGGATTGCCCGGGCCCGGCATGCGCCGCGGCGCCGGAACCTGGTCGAACGCGTCGTAGATCTGCCCCCAATGCAGCGTTCCCCACGCGTCGTTCAGGGATTCGACCGTCCCGTACCGCTCGGCGAGCCACCGCTGAAAATGACTCTGCGACACGTCACAGAAGCATTCGGCGATGTGGTCGCCGTACTCGTTTGAGATGTGCCAGAGCCGTACCGCCGGGTGCGCGCCGTAACGCTTGGCCATCGTTCGCGTCAGCCTGGTCGCGTGATCGCGGAAGATCGGAGATGACGGACAGTAACCCTGCCGTGAGCCGAACTCGAGGCGCACGCCCTCAGCCGTCACCGGCTTCACTTCGGGGTGCGCCGTCACCAGCCAGGGCGGCGGCGTTGCTGTCGCCGTGGCGAGGTCCACGGAAATCCCTGCCGCATCAAGGTTCTCGACGACGCGATCCAGCCAGTCGAACTCGTATCGGCCGGGCTCGGGCTCGAGCAGCGACCAGGCGAAGACCCCGAGCGTCACCATCGTGACGCCGGCCTCGCGCATCAGGGCGATATCCTCTGTCCAGACGTCGTCCGGCCACTGCTCGGGGTTGTAGTCACCCCCGAACGCGAGTGTCTGGGGCCACATCACTGACATGTCGCCTTCCATCCGTAATTGTGTTCAGTATACAGTAGACAGAAGACCACGTGTCAATTCCTTGATACCGTGACGGCACACCGTTTCTTCGCAAACCGGATGGGGGCGCCATGCCGATCCAGCGAATGAACCTTCGCGATCAGGTCAAGCAAGAGGTGCTCGCGCGCCTGGCGGACGGCACCCTGGTTCCCGGCACATCGATCAACGAGGCGCAGCTCGCCGGCGAGTTGAACATCAGCCGCACGCCCCTGCGGGAGGCGCTCATCGCGCTGCAGCAAGACGGCGTGATCGTGTCGGCGGCAGGCAAGGGATTCTCCTGGGCGCCGGTCAGCATGCAGGAGTTCAAGGAGATCACCCCGATCATTGCGGCCCTGGAAGCCTTGGCGCTGAAGGAGACTCCCGTCGAGGCCCTGACAAAGGTCGCGGCCACGTTGCTCAAGCGGGCGAAGGCCTCCACCAACGATGTGGCGGTGCACAGCGAACTCATCCGCGCCGACGACGCTTGGCACAGGATTTTCCTCGACGTCTGCCCCAACCGACGACTGGTCGAGCTGATCGCCACGCAGAAGACCGCGCTGCGCCGGTACGAGCGGCTCGTCGTCCCCGACGACGCGATCGTCCACCGTGTCGCCCGGGAGCACCAGGCCATCGCGCAGTGCCTGGCGGACGGGGACAAGGACGGGGCGATCGCTGCCTTGCACGAGAACTGGCTGAACGGGCGCGACCGGCTCGTGGCACAGCTCGAGGAGCAGATCGACTGATCCCCGGAACCTCGTCATACTCGGTCACCTCGCGCCAGCCACACGGCGAGATCGATGACGAGGGCGGCGGTCCAGCCGAATCCGGGGACCGCGGTCGGCGACGGCGCGGCGGTATCGGCCCGGAAGTATTCGTAGCAGCCGCCGGCCCGCTGGACCATCCGCACGGTGCGCTCCGCGAGCTCGACCGCGTCGGCTACCCGACCGGATCGGCGAAGTCCCTGCACCACCAGCCAATTCACATTCACCCAGACTGGCCCGCGCCACATCCGCTCCGCGTCGAAGCGCGGGTCTGTCAGGCCGACAGTGGGGAGCGGGTAGGGGGCGCCGAAAAGCTCCGGTGACGCAATCGCGCGCGTCAGGGCGCTGGTCATGTGTTCCGGCAGCCGCCCGGTGAGCAGCGGCAGCAACTCGACCGGAGTGCGTGCGGTCGCGGGACCTGCCGGCGTGCGGATCAGGAAGGTGGAGGAGACATCGTCCCAACGGTTCGCGACGAGGCGCGCCGTCAGCTCCTCTGCCCGGCCCAGATGCGCACGCCAGGAAGCGATGTCACCGCGATCGCGTGCGGCCGCGGCGAGCACGTCGGCCTCCACCACCAGGTAGCTGGGCAGGTCTGGCGCGTAGACCGGCGCACCGTCATCGAAGAGCGGACTATCATCGAACCCCGAGGAGTAGGGATGCTCGAATCCGGGCAGCCCGTCGGGACTTGGCCGAGCGAGCCACCACTCGCGCAGCCGATCCAGTTGTCCGGGGCGTTCCGCGATCAGATCGGGGCCGCCCGCCTCGGCGACCAGCGCCGCCGCCCAGGCAGCCAGCGGCGGCTTGGTCACGGGGATATCGCCCAATGCGGTCGATTCCTCCGGCTGCCCAAGGATTGTCGCTGTCCAGCACCGCTCGGATCTCGGCAGGTCGGCAACCCGTGCGATGCAGCCCTCGTCGTGAACCACATCCGGGATGAAGCCGGCCTCATCCTGCTGGTCCAGGAAGAAGCGGATCTGATCGGCAGCCAATTCAGGTGCTCCGTGGCGCAGACCGATGGAGATGAAATACGAGTCCCACTGCCAGGCGGCGACATACCCCAGTTTGGACGGCACCACCAGCTCCCGATCCGGAGCGCCGTCCAGCCGGATGACATTCGCGGCGAGCTGCCACCAGGCGACATCGACCAACTCCTGCCACTCGCCGTTCACCGGCGGGCACCTTGCGAACCAGTCCTGCCACCGCAGGTGCGCCGCGCGCGCCAGGCTGTCATGTTGTTCCGGGGGAACCGGTGTCGGACCCCGGTGCACCAGCCAGCGCACCGTCGCGCCACCCTGCTCCGCATGGACCGCGATCTGCCCATCGGGGAGCCGCTCGCCCCGCGTGCCGCCCGAAACCGTCCAGGTCAACAGATGCCCGGGGGTCGTCGCGGGCGCGGTTCCGCCCACGACATCGCCCTCGCCCAGACGCATGCGGAAACGCACACTCGCACCGCGACCGAGACACAGGCTCGCCATCCGGTCGGCCACCAGCAGATGCGCGGCATCGGCCCAGCGCACGCCGTCCGGAGCGGCCGTAGGTTCGAGAACGGCGTCGCCGATGACGATCTCGATCCCGTCGACGTGCCGGCAGCGGTCCCAGCGTCGCTCGTACACGGCCTCCGCGATGACCACCGCGGGAGACCCGGTGGCGGCGCGCCGCACGAGCAGGCGGGATCCCCGATCGGTGTATCCCGCACCATCGAGATCCAGTGCGGGCCAGGTCATGTGCCGCCCAGCCCGGACATCGCCATCGAGTTCAGGATGCGCCTGTGCGCGATGAGGAAGGCGATCAGCATCGGCACGATTGAGATCGTGGACGCCGCCATGATCATCGCGTAGTTGATCCCGCCGAACTGGCCGACGAACTGCGACAGCATGAGCGGCACGGTGTACAGGTCCGGACTGTTGAGCACGACGAGCGGCAGGAAGAACGAGTTCCAGGCACCGATCGCGGTGATGACGCCGAGCGCCGCCAGCCCGGGCTTGATGTTGGGCAGGATCACGGAGAAAAAGGTGCGCCAACGGCCGGCGCCGTCGATGCGGGCCGCTTCCTCCAGTTCCACCGGCAGCGATCGGATGAACTGCCGCATCAGGAACACGCCGAACGGATTGGACAGCGCGGCCGGCACGATGAGAGCCAGATGCGAGTCGATCCACCCGAGCTTGGCCAGCACCAGGTAGAGCGGGACGATGGTCACCTGCATGGGAAGCATCTGCGTCGCCAGGAAGACGCCGAAGATCACCTTCGATCCCCGGAAATCGATGCGCGCGAACGCGTACGCGGCCATGGCGGACGTGAGCAGGGTGCCGGCCACGACGAGCGCACAAATGTAGATGGAGTTCCAGTAGGCGAGCGGGAAACTAACGGCATCCCATGCGGCGGTGTAGTTCTCGAGTGTGAAGGGATGCGGGATCAACGACAGCGGTTCGATCAGGATCTGGTGCAGCGTCTTCGTCGAGGTGAGCAGCATCCAGACGAACGGCGCGACCATGACGAACGCGCCGATACCCAGGCCCAGGTGAACCCCGATCGGGGTGCGGACGCGTGGCATGGCGGTGGCAGTCATCGCGGTTCAGCTTTCGTAGTGGACAAAGCGCTTCTGCAGGCGCATCTGGACGAGAGTGACGACGATGGTGAGAACGAAAAGGATGACCGATGCGGCGCTAGCCAGTCCGAATTCGAAACGCCGGAAGCCGATGTCATAAACGTGGTAGACGATGGTGCGCGCGGCGTTGTCCGGCCCGCCGTTCTTGGTGAGGATGAAGACGGTGTCGAAGGTCTGGAACGAGCTGATCACGGCGACCACGGTGGAGAAGAAGATGACGGGGGACAGCAGCGGCAGCCGGATCTTGGTGAGCATGGTCATCGGCCCCGCCCCGTCGATGCGGGCGGCCTCCAGCACGCTGGGCGAGATCGCCTGTAGGCCTGCCAGGAAGATCACGACGTTCAGTCCCAGCGACGACCAGATCGTCACGATGCAGACGGCGATCAGTACCAGGTGCGGATCCCCCAGCCAATCGGGAGGGGCGATGCCCAAGACCTTGGCGAACGCCTCCGAGAGATTGCCGTCGGCGCGGAACAACTGCTGCCAGATGAGCGACACCGCAACTGAACTCGTGAGCACCGGAGCGAAGTAGCACAACATGTACACGGTGCGTCCACGGATCCGATCCAGCCCGATCGCGATGATGATCGCAAGACCCAACCCGATGGGCACGGTGATGAGCGCGATGAGCACCGTATTCACGATGGATCGCAGGAAGACCGGATCGACCAGCACCGAGCTGAAGTTGTTCAGGCCGACCCAGTGCGGAGTGGTCAGCCCGTCCCACTTGGCGAACGCTAATACGATCCCAAAGAGGAACGGAATGAGCACGAACACTGCCGTGCCCACCACCTGCGGCGCCACGAACACGTAGCCGTGCAAACGGTCCCGGCGGCGCCAGGTCGGCAGTCCCCGCAGCTCGGGACTGCCGACCTGGCCGGCCGAGGCGCCAGGCACCGGCGCCGTGACCACCTCAGCTGCCGGAGGAGGCACCGGTCTTCACCAGGTTCTCGATCGTCGCCAGAGTCGCCTTCAGGTCCGACTTGCCCTGGTAAAACTTGAGCATCGCGTCGCTGATGTCTCCCGAGAGGCCCGGCACCTTTGCCTCGCCGGGGAAGTCGGCGAAGCCCTTGTCGCGCAGGTCCAGGAAAGTCTGGGCGTGCGCCGGATATCCGTCGAGCACAACGTCGTCAGCGCCCTTGATGCTGGGCACGGCATTTCCGCCGCCCTTGAGGCGGAAGGTTTGCCCTGCGGCAGAGACATAGTCGGTGAGGAACTTGAACGCCTGGTCGGGGTGCGCGGTCTTCTTGTTGATGGCGAGGTAGGAGAGCGCCACGCCGCTCGCCGGTGTCTTCCCAGATGGCGACGGCCATGGGGCGATATCGTAGGCCTCCGGTGTCTTCGATTGCTGGGCGTCGGAGATGGTGTAACGGCCCTGAACGGCGAATCCGGCCTTGTGCGCGACGAACAGTGCGTCGAGATCGCCGCCGGCGGGCAGGGTATCGGCGACTGCGAACTGCTTGTTCCGGAGGGCTTTTCCGGCTCTTCTTACTGGGGGTGGGGGGGGGTGAGTCCGCCGGCGATCAGGAGCATGCGTAGTCGGTAGTTGTCGCGGTTGCGAA
>JAFIHI010000025.1 GCA_017848755.1 Nakamurella sp.
AATGTGCGTGCGCGAGGATCGGCTCCCGGTAGATGGTGATCGTATCGGGCAGGTGGCCCGCGTAGGAGCTGGTCCGGTTGGTGAGCGCGACGCCGTGGTACAGCCCGTAGAGGCTTTCCGTCGGGTGGCGCGGCTCGACCAGCACCACGATATTGTCCAGCGCCTCGAGGAACTGCGCCGGGATGGTGTCCAGCGCGTCCGCGACGAGCTCCTCGAACTCCTCGTCGGACATGGAAACCGCCATGCCTCCATCATGCCCAACGCCGGTGCTGGGCACGCGCCGCCGGTAGCGGGACGATACCCTCGGTGGGTGATCGACCTGCGTTTCGTCCGTGACGATCCGGACACCGTTCGTGCCTCCCAGCGCGCCCGTGGCGCCGACCCGGCGGCCGTGGATCGGCTGCTCGACGCCGATGCCCAGCGCCGCGCCGTGGTCTCGGCGGGCGACGAGCTGCGCGCCGAGCAGAAGGCGCTGGGGCGTGCGGTGGGCCAGGCGTCACCCGAGGACCGGCCCGCGCTGCTGGCTCGCGCGAAGGATCTCGCCGCGCGCGTCAAGGAGGCGGAGGCGGCCGAGACCAGGGCGAACGACGCGCTCGCGGCGGCGCACAAGGCGATCGACAACGTGATCGAGGCGGCGACACCCCCCGGCGGAGAAACCGATTTTGTCGTGCGCAAGACCGTCGGCGAGATTCCGGTGCTGAGCGGGCCGGTGCGCGACCACCTGGAGCTGGGCGAGGGACTCGGCGCGATCGATACCGAGCGTGGGGCAAAGGTTTCCGGCGCGCGGTTCTACTTCCTCCGCGGTGTCGGCGCGCAGCTGCAGTGGGCGCTGCTGAATCTTGCGGTAACGAAAGCCGCTGCGGCGGGGTTCATTCCGGTGATCCCACCGGTGCTGGTGAAGCCGGAGTCCATGGAGGGCACGGGTTTCCTCGGCGAGCATTCCGACGAGGTGTACCGGTTGGAGGCCGACGACCTCTACCTGGTGGGCACCGCCGAGGTGCCGCTCGCGGCCTATCACTCCGACGAGATCCTCGACCTGTCAGGCGATCCCGTGCGCTACGTCGGCTGGTCCTCCTGCTTCCGCCGCGAGGCCGGCTCCTACGGGAAGGACACCCGCGGCATCATCCGGGTGCACCAGTTCGACAAGGTCGAGATGTTCGCGTATTGCCGGCCCGAGCAGGCGGCGGACGAGCACCTGCGGCTGCTCGCGTTCGAGGAGCAGATGCTCGCCGCGATCGAGGTGCCGTACCGCGTGATCGACGTGGCTGCCGGGGATCTCGGCAGCTCGGCCGCCCGGAAGTACGACTGCGAGGCGTGGCTGCCCAGCCAGCAGGCCTACCGGGAGCTCACGTCGACGTCCAACTGCACGACGTTCCAGGCGCGCCGGCTGTCCATCCGGTACCGCGACGCCGACGGCAAGCCGCAGATCGCCGCCACTCTCAACGGCACGCTGGCCACCACCCGCTGGATCGTGGCGATCCTGGAGAACCACCAGTTGCCCGACGGGGCGGTGCGGGTGCCCGAGGCGTTGCGCCCCGGCCTCGGTGGTCGCGAGGTGCTCGAACCCGCGCGCTGACCCGGCGGTTCCGTTCAGCCGGATAGGCTGCGGGTATGACGCCGCTCTCGACGATGCCCGCTCCGGCAATGGTGGTCTGTGACATGGACGGCACGTTGCTGGGCGCCGACGGCAGGGTCAGCGCCCGGAATGCGCAGGCGTTGGCGCGGGCCGCCGAGGCCGGCGCGCAGGTCGTGATTGCCACGGGGCGCCCGGTCTACAACCTGGCTCCGGTGATCGACATCGGGTTCACCGGTCTGGCCGTGTGCATGAACGGTGCTGTCGTCTACGACATCGCCGCCGGGCGGGTGAGGTCCGCCACCCTGCTGCAACCGCCGGTGATGCGCGAGTTCACCGATGATCTGGCGGGGCTTTTCCCTTTCACGCTGGCCGTGGAACGGGCGATCGATGCGGAGCGGGATTTCTGGGCGGAGGACGCCTACGCCCATCCGTGGGATGACGTGGAGCTGCAATGGGCGACACGCGCCGAGCTCATGACCGGGCCCGCGGTGAAGATGTACGTCCGTTACGGCGAGCGGTCCACGGGTGTGCTGGACACGGTTCGCGAGGTCGCGGCCGAGCGGGTCACGGTCACCGACTCGTCCGGTGACGGTCTGATCGAGGTCGCGGCCGCCGGCGTGACCAAGGGGTCCGCACTGGCAAAGCTTGCGGCCGACTGGGGCGTCGATGCGGCCGACGTGGTCGCGTTCGGCGACATGCCGAACGATCTCGAGATGCTCGCGTGGGCGGGCAGATCCGTGGCCATGTCCAACGCGCACCCCGACGTACTCGCCGTGGCCAGCGAGGTCGGCGGGCATCACGCGGCGGACGGGGTCGCAGAGGTGTTGGAGCGCTGGTTCTAAGCGCTCCAGCCGTCACCCGCCGAGCAACCTCCCGGCGAGCGCGGCGATGCGCGACGGCCGCCCGGTCTTGGCCTCGATCCAGTCGGCCGCTGTCATCACCTTGAGCCCGGTGTTCACCCCGAGCCACCGCAGCGGCTCCGGCTCCCACTTCCGAGACGTGTGACCGACCCACGGCAACGTGGTGAGCGCCGTCTTTTCGCCCATGACGAGGTTCGCGAGCGTGCGCCCGGCGAGATTGGTGGTCGACACGCCGTCGCCCACGTAGCCCCCTGCCGACCCCACGCGGGTGACCGGGTCGAAGAGCACGGAGGCGTGCCAGTCGCGGGGCGCCGCGACCGCCCCGCCCCACGCGTGCGTGAAGGCGACGCCGCGCAGCGACGGGAACATCTCGACCAGCTGCCGGCGCAACCCGGCGAAGACGTGCGGGTCGCGGTCATGGGCCGCGCCGAGGCCCGACCCGAAGTGGTACGGCGCGCCTCGGCCGCCGAACACGATCCGGCCGGAGGCCGTGCGCTGGCCGTAGCAGATCACGTTGCCGTGGTCGGCGAAAGTAGGGCGGTCGGCCAGGCCCAGGGCCTCCAGCCGCCTGTCGTCGAGCGGTTCGGTCGCGACGATCAGCGAGTAGATCGGCGCGAGATCCCTTCGTCGGCCGGGTAATTCGACCGTGAACGCCTCCGTCGCGCGGATCACCGAGTCGGCCGTCACCACCCCGCCGGCCGTCACCACCTGGTGCGGAGCAAGGGATAGGGCGGGCGTCCGCTCGTACAGCGACGCACCCCGCCAGACGACGAGGTCGGCCAGGCCGCGCACCAACTTCGCCGGGTCGATCGCCGCGCAATGCGGCGTGAACGTGGCGCCGAGCATGCCCGGGGCCCGCACGGCCTCGGCCAACCGGGCCGAGTCCAGGAAACGAACATCGTCATCCCCGCTTTTCAGGGACTCGGCCACCTCGGCGCGCGCCCGTGTCAGCTGCGCCCTGTTCCGCACGAACGTGAGCGTGCCGCCGCGGTGATAGTCGCAGTCGATGCCCTCGGTGCGGGCGACGTCGCCGACCTCATTCACCGTGTCCCGCATCGCATCGCGCATGGCCATGGCGGCGGGGCTGCCGTGTTCGCGGGCGATGCGTTGCCAGGACGCCGGGAACAGCGCCGAGCACCAGCCGCCGTTCCGGCCCGAGGCGCCGAATCCGGCGATCTCCTTCTCCAGCACCACGATGGTCAGCGACGGATCGGCCTGCTGCAGGTAGTACGCCGTCCACAGACCGGTGAAACCCGCTCCGACAATGGCGATGTCGGCGCGGATGTCACCGGCCAGGGCGGGACGCGGTGTGAGTGGTTCGGCGAGCTGATCGAGCCAGAGGCTGACGGACCGATAGTCGATCATCACCGCGCTACAGGCTCTTCCAGGCCAGCGTGAGGGCGTCGCGCAACACCTGTTCCATGAAGTCGAACTCGGCCTGCCCGGACACCAGCGGCGGAGCGACCTGCACGACGGGGTCGCCGCGATCGTCGGCCCGGCAGTACAGCCCGTTCTCGAACAGCGTCGGGGACAGGATGCCGCGCAGGATCCGTTCGGCCTCCTCGCCGGTGAAGGTCGCCTTGGTGGCCTTGTCCTTGACCAGTTCGATGCCATAGAAGTAGCCGTCGCCGCGCACGTCGCCGACGATGGGCAGGTCGAGGAGCTTCTCCAGCGTGCGCCGGAACGCGTTCTCGTTGCGCAGCACGTTGCCGAGCAGGTCCTCCTTCTCGAACACGTCCAGGTTCGCCAGCGCCGCGGCGCAACCGACCGGGTGCCCGCCCCAGGTGTAACCGTGTCCGAACACGTTCTCCCCGGTCGCGAACGGCTCGTACAGCTTGTCGGAGATGATGGCCGCGCCGAGCGGGGAGTAGCCGGAGGTCAGTCCCTTCGCCGAGGTGATGATGTCCGGCTCGTAGCCGAACTTCGCGGAGCCGAACATGGTGCCCAGCCGCCCGTAGGCGCAGATCACCTCGTCGGAGACGAGCAGAACGTCGTAGGTGTCGCAGATCTCGCGCAACCGGTCGAAGTAGCCGGGCGGCGGCGGGAAGCATCCGCCGGAGTTCTGCACCGGTTCGACGAATACGGCGGCGACCGTATCCGGGCCCTCGGCGAGAATGGCTTCCTCCACCCGGTTCGCGGCCCACTGCCCGAACGCCTTTTCGTCATCGGCGACGAAGGCGGGGGCCCGGTAGAAATTCGTGTTGGGGACCCGGATGCTGCCGGGCACGAGCGGCTCGAAATCCTGCTTGTAGCCCGGCAGACCGGTGATCGACAGCGCGCCCTGGGTCACCCCGTGGTAGGCGATGTTGCGCGAGATCACCTTGGTCTTCATGGGTTTGCCGGTCAGCTTGAAATACTGCTTGGCAAGCTTCCACGCGGTCTCGACGGACTCGGCGCCGCCGGAGGAGAAGAACACCTTGTTTAGCCGGCCGGGCGCCAGCGCTGCGAGCCGATCGGCCAGTTCGATCGCACCCGGGTGCGCGTAGCCCCAGATCGGGAAGTACTCCAGCTTCTCGGCCTGTTTCCGCATGGCCTCGGCGATCTCGCGCCGGCCGTGGCCGGCCTGGACCACGAACAGGCCGGACAATGCATCGAGATAACGCTTTCCGTTGGTGTCCCAGATGTAGGCGCCTTCGCCCCGCTCGATGATCGCCGGCGGCTTGTCCGCGTAGGTCGACATG
>JAFIHI010000189.1 GCA_017848755.1 Nakamurella sp.
GCCCATGCCTGCTTGAAGACGCCGTCGGCCCCGCCCGGGATGAACGCCGGAGTGCCCGTGCCGACCGGCGCGCTCGGCGACGGCGGGTTGCCGTCGACCTGCACGACTGCCGTGTTGTTGGGGAACAGGGCCTGCTGCAGGTTGTTCCAGGTGGCGACGGCCGCGACGGCGTCGATGCGCGGGTCGGCTCCGGCGAGCATGAGCGCCAGCGCGCCGCCGTAGGAGCCGCCGGTGACGCCGACCCGCGGGTCGCCCGCGCCGTCCTGGATCACCTCGGGCCGCTTCGCCAGCCAATCGACCAGGGCGCGCGCGTCGGGCACCTCGTAGTCGAGCGAATCGAGGCCGACCTGCCCGGTGGACCGGCCGAAGCCGCGGGCGGAGTAGGTGAGGACCACGAATCCGGCCCGCGCCAGGCGCTGGGCATCGGCGTCGACGGACAGCCGGGACCCGCCGAATCCGTGGGCGACAATCACCGCTGGGGCGGGAGTGGTCGCCGGGAGGTAGAGCCCCGCGTCGAGGGTGACGGTGCCCGTCAGGCCGGGCCCCGCGGGGACGATGATCTTCTCGTCCTGGGCCGCGATCGCCGCCGGCCCCGACCGCGGCCAGGCCACGACGAGGATCGCGGCGACCACCAGCGCCGCGACCACGAGCGCCACCCACCGGCGCGCTCGCGTGCGAACAAGCCCGGCGATCACCCGTCCAGACTGCCAGATCACCCAGCCAGGACGTTGCCGGGCATCCCGTGGGTGCGACCCGTCTGCCGCGGCGAGACGGAGTGTCCGACCGGTATGCGACACTAGAGGGGCGTGGAGGGGAGTATTCCCGTCTCATAGCGGCGATGTCGTCAGCACGGTGAACCGATGGACGGTTCCCCGGCGTCGTCGGCCGGTGGTGCCTCGGGGCGTCGGGACCGGCGGAAGAGACCTCCGGCGATGCAGTGGTGCGTCGACCGGAGGAGACACCTGATGACGATCCCCGTGTGGGTCTGGCTTGTAGTGCTCCCGGGCATCGCCGCGATTTTCGTGGTCAGCCTCATGGTGGGGCGGACCGCCCACAAGATCACCGTCGGCGAGGCGGCCCGTTGGGTCGCTGGCTATGTTGCGCTCGCCGTGCTGTTCGGGCTCGGTGTGTGGCTGTTCGCCGGAAGTCGGTACGCCGGTGAGTTTTTCGCGGGCTACGTCACCGAATATGCGCTCAGTGTCGACAACCTGTTCGTCTTCGCAATCATCCTGAGCGCGTTCCGCGTGCCGCGGGAGCTACAGGGCAAAGTCGTCTTGATCGGCATCGGCATCGCGCTGGTGTTGCGCGGCGGTCTGATCGCCGCCGGGGCAGCCCTCATCAATCACTTCTCGTGGGTGTTCTACCTGTTCGGCGTGGTCCTGCTGGTGACCGCGGTCAACCTACTGCGCTCCACGCCGGGGCACGTGGCGGCCGAGCCGCGGTCCGTGCGCCTGCTGCGCAGGGTGTTGCCGATGTCCGACGGCTACGTGGGCGGGCAGTTCCTGGTGCGGCAGGAAGGGCGGCGACTTGCGACGCCGTTGCTCGCCGTCGTCGTCGCGCTCGGCATCACCGACATCGTGTTCGCGCTCGATTCCATCCCCGCGATCTTCGGCCTCACGAAGGAATCGTTCCTCGTGTTCACGGCGAACGCGTTCGCGCTGCTCGGGTTGTCCGAGCTGTACTTCGTGCTCGGCGCGTTGCTGGATCGGCTGAAGTACCTGCACAAGGGGCTCGCGCTGATCCTCTTGTTCATCGCAGCCAAGCTGATCCTCGAGGCCATGGCGGAAAACTCGCTCCCGTTCCTGGCGGGTGGGCAGCCGATCGGCTGGGCGCCGGAGCTCAGTCCCGCCGTCTCTCTCGGCGTGGTGGCGGCCATCCTGCTGGTGACCGTCGTCGCCAGCATCCTCCCGGTCCGCGCACGCCGTGGAAGGGCCCATTCGGCGCGTGACGAGCGCCGGTAGGCTTCCACGCTATGAAGCCCGCAGACCTGCGCCTCTTCCGCGCCTACGGGCGGCCTGCCCTCGGCGAGACGGGTGATGTGATCGCCGCTTTGTCCACACCCGATGTTGACGGGGACTGTTACCGGGGCGTCTTGCATCTGCTCCGCGCCGGGGCGAGCACGGTGGACTTCACGCGCGGTCCACTCGACTCGGCGCCGGTGCTGTCGCCGAACGGCTCCGTGGTCGTGTTCCTACGCGCCGCCGCCGGCGCGCCTGCGCAGCCGTTCGCCATGCCGCGTCACGGCGGGGAGCCATTTCAGCTGGTGGACCACCCGCTGGGCGTGTCGTCTGTCACGTTCTCGCCGGACGGGCGGTTCATTGCCTATCTGGCGGCGGTCCCGGAAGAGGGCCGGTACGGCGTCGCGGCCACCGTCGGCGCGGCGGAACCGCAACGGCCCACGGCCGACTGCGGTGCGCCGAGCCGTCACGCGCACGGGCCGGCCCCGGAGGCCGAACCCGCCCGGCGGATCAACCGGATGTCCTACCGCACGGACGGTAAGGGTTTCGTCCTCGATCGGCCGGAGCAGATCTTCGTCCTCGAGTTGGTCGACCAGTCCGGCGTCGCGGCTGTGGACTCGACGCCGCGAAGGATCACCGACGAAGCCGGGCCTATCGGACGGCCGGCGTTCACCCCCGACGGCGCGGAGATCGTGTACACGCGCCCCGTCGCGATCGATTCGCAGCAGGCGGAGATCGTGGCCGTGCCGGTCGCCGGGGAGCCGGCGGCCGTCCGCGTCATCGCGGCACCGCACGGCGACGCCACCGCGCCGACCGTTCATGACGGCTGGGTCTACTACGTCGGGGCTACCTTCGACGGAAACGACTTCGCTGGTCGCACACCGGGTTTGTGGGCGGTTCCACTCGCGGGCGGCGATCCGCACCGGCTGACCGACGTGGCGACGGTCCATGTCGATGCCGACGCCGGTGACCCGGTCGTGGTCGACGGCCTCGTCCTGGTCGCGGTGGACGACCGGGGCACGGTCGCCGTTCGGGCAGTGCCCGTGGACGGGCGAGACGTGCCGCTGCACGAGATGGCCGTGGTCTTGGGCGGGCCGCGCGTGGTGAAGGGGTTCGCCGTGAACGGGCCGCGCATCGCCGCGGTGATCGCGGATGCGGCCAGCTGCGGGGACATCGTCATGGGCGATCTGACGGACCTGAAGCGAGCTGCGGCAGCGGGTGAGCCGTCGCCTGAGGTGCGGCTGAGCGACATCTCCGCGCCGCTGCGGGAGGCGGGCCTGGCGGGCGTCGTCGAGATCACCGCGACTGCGACCGACGGGTACCCCGTGCACGGATGGCTCGTTCTGCCGCCGGACGGCGCCTTCACCGGGCCGCATCCGGTGCTGCTCTCCGTCCACGGCGGGCCGCATTCCGCTTATACCCGAAGCGTTTTCGACGAGGCGCAGATGTATGCGACCAACGGGTACGCGGTGGTGCTGCCCAACCCGCGCGGCTCGGCCGGATACGGCGAAGGGCACGGCCGTGCGATCGTCGGCCGGCTCGGCACGGTCGACGTGGACGACGTGCTCGCGCTGCTCGACGCGGCGCTCGCTCGCGACGATCTCGACGCGGCTCGGGTCGGCGTGATGGGCGGCTCGTACGGCGGATTTATGACGAGCTGGCTGGCCTCGCACGCGCCGGGCCGGTTCGTCGCCGGGATCAGCGAACGCGCCGTGAACGCGTGGGACTCGTTCGCCGGATCCAGCGACATCGGGTACTTCTTCGCCGACGCGTACGTCGGCTCGGACCCGGACCGGCAGCGCGCGCTCTCGCCGTTGCAGCACGCCGACCGGATCGACATCCCGCTGCTCATCGTCCATTCCGAGCAGGACTGGCGCTGCCCCCTCGAACAGGCCCAGCGGCTCTTCGTGGCGCTCAAACTCCGCGGGCACGAGACGGAAATGCTGCTCTTCCCGGGGGAGGGCCACGAGCTCTCCCGCTCCGGCCGGCCGAAACACCGGCAGCAGCGCTTCGAGGCGATCCTCGACTGGTGGGCGCGGTACCTCCCCGTCGGCTGACGGTCTTGCCGCTGCTTCCCGGTGTGGTAGCCGGTCCCTCTCGGTGTGTCCGCACGTTACTGTTTGAGCATGACCCGTTCGACTGTCGATGAACGTGCGGGGGTGGGTTCGGTGCCGCCGTCACTTGTGGATGGCGCGCTGGAGCATATTCGGGAACGGATCGTCTCGGGTGAGTTGCGCCCGGGGGCGCGCTTGAAGGAGCGAGATCTCGCTGTCGAGATCGGTATGTCGCGGGTACCGGTGCGAGAGGCGTTGCGGGCGTTGGCGACGGAAGGGTTCGTCACTCATGTGCCGCGCAGCGGCATGGTGGTGTCGGACATCGATTCACACATCCTTGACCAGATCTTCGAAATTCGCGAGGCGTTGGAGCCGTACGTCTGTGAGCTTGCAGTACGTAAGTCGACCGACCGTGAGATCGAGGGATTGCTGGCACTCGTGGCTGAGGGTCAGGCGGCGCTGGATCGGCAGAGCAAGGCGGAGTTCGATTCCGCGAACACGCGCTTCCACGATGCGCTTTCGGCGATGGCCCACAACGACGTCCTGATCGACATGCTGCGCCCGCTGAACAGCCGTCTGCACTGGCTCCTTCGCCAGAATGACCGTGACGTGCTGATGCAGACGGAGCACGCGGCCATCGCGGGCGCGATCGCCGCGCGAGACGTGCGCCGCGCGCGCCGTGAGTCGTCGGTGCACGTGAGGACATCGAAGCGAGTCGCGCTCGCGCAGCTATTTCAAAGCACGCGTTCCTAACCCGCCCCATCGGTAACGGCGGAGCCCGCCCGGATCACGCAAGACACCTACGGGACACGCCATTGTGCTGTGCCGCGCTGAACGCGCATTGCGCCTCAGGCTCCCGCCGACACGGGATTGATTCTCCATACGCAGAGTCTTGCTGGTATACCAAACTAGGAGTACGGTATGCCGAGATAGCAGCCTGTACGCCCGCGAACGAGAGGGTTCGATGCGCAAACCCCGGCAGTCACCGACGGAGTGGCCGACCATGGCGGCGACCGCTCCAGCTAAGGAGATCCTGGCTGCTCTGAGCCGGGGCATCGATGTCAATGCCACCGACACGGTCGGTCGCACGGCGATCCTGATCGCCGCGAAGGCAGGTCGGCTCGACGTGGTGCGCGTTCTGGTGGACGCGGGCGCCGACCTCGACAGTCAGGACCAGGTACGCCTCAACCCTCTCCTGTGGGGGTCGATCTCGGGAAATCTCGATCTGGTCAGGCTCATGGTGGAGGCGGGTGCCGATCTGGATCGACGCACGCGTTTCGACGGATCGGTGATTCACCCGCCGGCGGAAAAGGGCCACGTCGAGGTGGTTCGATACCTAGCTGAGCAGACCGATTGCAACGTGAACCACACCAATGTGTGCGGCTGGACCCCGCTGTTGGAGGCGATCATCCTGCGGGATGGCGGCGATGTCCAGCAGGAGGTCGTCCGGCTGCTCTTGGCGGCTGGTGCCGACCCGACCATGGTCGACCAGTGGGGTGTCTCGCCGCTGGAACACGCCGAGCAGCGGAACTTCGGCGCGATCGCCGGCATTCTCGCCGACGCGGTAGCGCGGGCGTAGGGGCTCCGGCCGACGATGACGGTGCTTGCGATCCGGCGAGATCGGGAGAACCCGACCCGGTCGATGCGGGCGATCTCGGCGGACGCGGAGCTGTTGCACCGCGGCGCGCAGAATCTCGCGGGGCGCGTCCTCTCGGTCTTCGGCAAGGCGGTCAACATTCGCGCTATCGACGGATCGCTGTGGGCGATGGCGGGGAAAACCGCTCCGGACGCGCCCGCCACAATCCGCCTGGACGTAACGAGTCTTCATCGCTATGGCCTGTCGGCCGGCACGCCGGTGACCGTGTGTGATGAGACCGTCGTGATAGCAGCCTGCCTCATGGTCGACCTGGCTGCCGCAGCACCGTGGGATCCGAGCCGCTCCCACGGGCCGCTCGATCCGCAACGAGTTGCGGTCGCTGACAGAGCTCTCCGGCGCTACGGGATTCGCACCGAAGGCCGAACGGACCTGATCGGGGCCGCCACGTCGGCACGCATCGCCTCGGCGATCGCCGAGATCGGTCACGCCGTTCGCCGGCAGGATGCGGCGATGGTCCGGGCGGCGGCTGCGAACATTGTCGGACTGGGGGTCGGGCTGACGCCGTCGGGCGACGACGTGTTGACCGGACTCACCTTTTCGGCGACCCAGCTAGGCGGCCCGCTCGATATCGTCCCGGAAGCGGTCGGCGCTGTCGCGACAGACGGTGCGACACATGATCTGTCGCTCACCATGCTGCGTGCAGCATGCCGCGGACGCGCCGCGCAACCGATGGCAGCGGTGCTGGCCGCACTCCGCGGGGTCGGCGACGTCACCCGGATTGTGCCGCTGATGGCCGACCTGATCGCGATCGGCCACACGTCGGGCACGGACCAGGCCGAAGGGCTGCTGGCCGCTGTGCACATGTACATGAGGATGTGAGGAGCAGAATGCCAACCCGGTCACTGATCAAGAAGAACAAGTACATCGATTCGGTATCGCTGATGGCGATCTCCACCAAGGCGGCCGCGCTCGACGGCGTCGTGAACGCGGTGGCGGCTATGGCCACTCCGATGAACAAGGACGTGTTGACCAACCAGGGCCTGATGACCGACGACATCGCGGAAGCGACACCGGGAGATCTGGTCCTCATCGTCGTCACGAACGGCGACGAAGCTGGCGCCGACGCAGCGATGAACGCTCTGATCGGCCTGCTCGACCGCAAACCGACCGGTCAAGCCAGCGAAATCGTCCACCACACCATCGCCGCGGCCGCTGCGGCGCGACCCGATGCGAATATCGCCGTCATTTCCGTCAACGGTCAGTATGCGGCGCACGAGGCGGGGAAGGCGCTCGACGCCGGGTTGAACGTGATGTTGTTCTCGGACAACGTGCCGCTCGCCGACGAGATCGCCCTCAAGCGCCGTGCACACGATGCCGGCCTCATGATGATGGGACCGGACTGTGGCACAGCGATCATCGGCGGGATATCGCTGTGCTTCGCGAACAAAGTGCGCCGCGGGCGGATCGGAATCGTCGCTGCCTCGGGTACCGGCGCGCAGGAGATGTCCGTGCGCATCCACGACTTCGGCGCGGGCGTCTCAGAGCTGATCGGCACCGGCGGGCGGGACCTGTCGGCCGAGGTGGGCGCAATCATGATGCTCGACGGGATCGCCGCGCTGGACACCGACCCCGGTACCGACGTGATCACCGTCATTTCCAAACCCCCGGCCGCGGCCGTCGCCGAGAAGGTCCTCGACCGGCTTGCCGCATCCGAAAAGCCCGCTGTCGCTTGCTTCCTCGGCGCTGGGCCGGAGCTGATGAAGGCGGCCGAGGTTCGCGGCGTGCAGCTCTTCAACCGCACAAAGCCGGCGGCCCTGGCCGCAGTCATCGCCGGCGGCGCCCGGGAGGCCGACCTGGATCTGCACGAAATCAACAGACCGCTGATCGAGGAGGTTCGCGCGAAACTCGCGCCGGAACAGCGATATATCCGCGGTCTCTTCTGCGGCGGCACCCTGTGCGACGAGGCCATGTTCCTCGCGCTGGAGAAGTTCGGCGACGTGTATTCGAACATTCAGAAGGATCCGGCAAAGAGATTGAAGGGATCCGACCCGTCGCGCGCGCACACATTCCTGGACTTCGGTGATGACGAATTCACGAATGGTAAACCGCACCCGATGATCGACCCGTCGAACCGCATCGAACGTTTCAACGCAGAGTCCGCCGATCCTGAGGTCGGTGTGATCGTCATGGATTTCGTGCTCGGCTACGGGTCCAACCCGGACCCCGTCGGCGTGATGCTGCCGGCGATTATCGAGGCCAAAGGCGCCGCCGCGAAGACTGGCCGGCACCTGGAGGTTCTCGGCTATGTGCTCGGGACCGACCGGGACGAGCAGGGTTTCGAGGAACAGGTGAAGAAGCTCACCGACGCGGGCGTCACGTGGGCGTCGTCATCTACGAATACCGGGATTCTCGCCCGCGAATTCGTGAGCGAGGGAGAGGACGCATGAGCACCGTGGTGGGCCTGTTCAACCAGCAATTGTCGGCCATCAATGTCGGCGCCGAAATGTTCGCGGACGACATCAGAGCGCAGGGCGCCACCGTGACGCATGTGGATTGGGCGCCGCCCGGGGGAGGTCGACCCGACGTGATTGCCGCCCTCACGGCCCTGTCGCGTTCGGACCTCGCTGCGAAGATCGCGGATGCGAACGCGGAGGCTGTCGAGCGGATCATCACGTCGCAGCCCGTCTTGGTGGGATACGCGCCCGCCATCGACGTGGTCCCCGGTATGACGAGGAAGACGATCCTGCACGCGGGCCCGCCGATCGAGTTCAAGGACATGGCCGGCACCATGGTGGGGGCGGTGACCGGGGCACTGGTCCTCGAGGGCCTGGCCGACAACGTCGATGAGGCCTACGATCTCGCGGCCTCCGGGGAGATCACCTTCTCTCCGTGTCACGAGCACCAAACCGTAGGATCGATGGCCGGTGTGACCTCTGCATCGATGTTCATGCACGTCGTGGAGAACCGACCCTACGGCAACGTCGCCTACACGAACCTCTCCGAGCAACTCGCCAAGATTCTACGGATGGGCGCGAACGACCAGTCCGTCATCGATCGCCTGAAGTGGATGCGGGATGTGTTTGGGCCGATCCTGCGAGACGCGATGATCTCCGCGAAGGAGATCGACCTCCGCATGATGCTCGCGCAGGCACTGCAGATGGGCGATGAGGCACATAACCGCAACAATGCCGGCACTACGCTGCTGATCCAGGCACTTGCCCCGCACATCCTCGACTCCGCCTTCTCGACGAAGGACAAGCAGGACGTGTTCAACTTCGTCGCGTCCTCCGACTACTTCTCCGGGCCGACCTGGATGGCGTGCGCGAAGGCGGCCGTCGACTCGGCGCACGATATCGACTACTCGACCGTCGTCACCACGATGTGCCGCAACGGGGTCGAGTTCGGTATCCGGGTCTCCGGGCTCGGCCAGCACCGTTGGTTCACCGGGCCGGCGCAGTACATCGAGGGGCCACTGTTCCCAGGGTTCACGAAGGAGGACCGCGGCCGCGATATCGGTGACTCGGCGATCACCGAGACCTATGGCATCGGCGGATTCGCCATGGCCTGTGCGCCAGCGATCGTGCCGCTCGTCGGTGGGACCGTGGAGGAGGCCATCGACTACTCCCGGCAGATGCTCGAGATCACCACGACCACGAACCCGAATCTTACGATCCCCATCCTCGCCTTCCGCGGCACCGCCACCGGCATCGACATCCGCAAGGTCGAGGAAACCGGCATTCTGCCACTGATCAACACCGCGATCGCGCACAAGGACGCCGGCATCGGAATGATCGGCGCCGGGCTTACGCACCCGCCGATCGAGGCGTTTCATGCCGCCACACTCGCCTTCGCCGCCAAGTACTGCTGAGCCGCGTCACCACCGGCTGGGCCGATCACGCCACAGACCACCACGAACAGAAGGTAGCCATGAGAATCGTCGTTGCACTGGGCGGGAATGCGCTGTCGCGGCGGGGCGAGCCGATGACGGCTGACCTGCTGCGGGCGAACGTGCGTTCTGCCTGTCATAGCCTGGCCACGCTGGCGAGAGAGCACGAATTGGTCGTCACCCACGGAAACGGCCCACAGGTCGGCCTGCTGGCGCTGCAGAACCTCACCTACCAGGAGGTGGCGGCCTACCCGCTCGACATTCTCGGAGCCGAAACCCAAGGAATGATCGGGTATGTCGTGCAACAGGAGCTCAGCAACATCCTGCGCGGCGAGCGCAAGATCGCGAACCTGCTGACCACGACCGTCGTCGACGACCACGACCCCGCATTCGAACACCCGACGAAGTTCATCGGCCCGCAATACAGCGCCGAGGACGTCGCAGAGGTTGCCGCCGACTACCGTTGGACGATCGGCAAGGACGGCAACTACTTCCGGCGCGTCGTACCGTCTCCGCAACCGATCCGGATCATCCAAGCCGACGCGATCCGGCTGCTCCTCGACAATGGATACCTCGTCGTCTGCGTCGGCGGCGGCGGTGTGCCCGTGAAGGCCGACTCGCAGGCCGGACGCCAATCGGGCGTCCAGGCCGTCATCGACAAGGATCTCGCCAGCGCCGCCCTTGCCGAGGAGATCAGCGCAGACACGTTGGTCATCCTCACCGACGCGGACTTCGTCAGTCAGGACTGGGGAACGCCGCAGCAGCGCGACATCCTCACCGCCTCAGTCGATGAAATCGAGCAACTGCCGTTCGCCGAAGGATCCATGAAACCGAAGGTCGACGCCGCCATTCGCGTCGCCAAGGCCGGCGGCCGGGCATTGATCGGCCCGCTGGATCGACTCGACGAACTGCTCGCCAGAAAGATCGGCACCGAGATCCGTGCCGACGTTCCCGACGGCATCGTCTACGCCTGACCCCTCTCGCGCGGAGTAATCCGGCGGCAGCAGCACCGGCCACGAATCCAACCAAGCTCTCCTGATCCCGAAAGGCCTGCGATGGAAACAACCCAGTCCGACACCGGCGGCAAGCTAGAGTCGGAATTCGAGCACAGCCCGGTACCGCCGGAACATCGTAAATCCCTGATGACGGTTGCCGCCGTCTGGTTCGGTTTCCCCATGATCCTGACCAACGCCGTTCCCGGTGGCATCGTCGTCGCCATGCTCGGCTTCAAGGAAGGTTTCGCCGCGATCCTTTTGGCAAACCTGATCATGTTCGTGTTCGTCGGCCTGCTCAGCTATCGCGCCGGGCAAACCGGCAAGAACTTCGCCCTGCAAACCACCGAAACGTTCGGATCCGTGGGCTATATCGTCGCGTCCGGATTCCTGTCCACCGTCGTCGTCGGTTGGTTCGCGTTCAACACCGGCGCCACCGGCTCCGCCCTGCACAACTCGTTCGGCTGGAACGAAGCCCTGATCGCCGGCATCGCCGGCGTCATCTTCATCGCCGCGACATTCCTTGGTATCAAAGCGTTGTCCTGGACCGGCGCGCTCGCCGCCCCGCTGTTCATCATCGCGGTGATCATCGCCGTCGTCATCGCAGCCGGACACCACGACTTCGGAGGCGTCACCGGATACGCCGGCATCGCAGGCGGCACCATGACCTTCGGCGCCGCTGTCACCGCGATCATGGCAACGTTCCTCGATTCGGGCACCATGGCGGCCGATTTCACCCGCTGGTCCAAGAACGGAAAGCAAGGCGTCATAGCCACCGCCTCCGCTTTCCCGGTCGCCAGCCTGATCGCACAACTATCCGGCGGGTTCCTGGTGGCCGCGGGTGCCATCGCGGACCCCGGCACCGCGGGCGGCGACTTCACTCCGATCCTCACCGGGCCGGGGAACATCGTCCTGGACATCTTCGTGGTCATCTTCGTCGTCGTGAACCTCGGCTCCGTCTGCAGCCATTGTCTTTACAACGGGGCGCTCAGTTGGTCGCACATTGTGCGATCCAAGATGCGCCTGCTCACGCTGATACTCGGCGCGATCGGGCTCGCTGCAGCGATCGCCGGCGTGTGGAGCTTCTACGTCAATTGGCTCGCCCTGCTCGGCGTGATCGTGCCGCCACTCGGCGCGGTCCTGATCGCCGACCAGATCGTCCTGCGCAAGCGGCTCGTCGGCCGGGTCGAACGCCGCGTCCGGCCGACCGCGTTCATCGGGTGGGGTGTCGGTGCGGTCGTCGGCCTCGTGGTCCACGAAACCCTGCCGTCGTTCTCCGATGCGATCGTCGGCATGGTCGTCGGCCTCGTCGTCTACCTCGCGATCGAACTGGCCAGACGACCCGAGCACACCGGCACCCGTGCCGACGCAGAGGAAGCGCACGCCGCCGTCGGAATCTGACCGAACCGTGCCACCGGCACCCCGCGGCCCCGACCCGCCGCGGGGCTGCCGCCTTATCCAGCGCATCCCGATGCGGTCAGGTGGGGCTCCCTGTCTCTTTCGAATCGGGCAGCCAACCCAGTGTCGTCGTGCCCGGCCGCGAATACGTCGTGCGTCGCCGTAAACATGACGACATTCCGGAAAGCACCGGTGCGCGTGGAGCGGGTTGAGGCAGTGGCCTTCGCCGGTCACACTTCGGGCCCACCGTGTGCGCTCGAAGCAACTCTTCGCCTCGACTGAGCACGCGTGGTGGGCGCCGAGCACCACCTGCAGGGGATGCTGCTAGGCACGCACCAAAGAGACAGTCGTCCAGTTGCGCTTCACATACATTGGTGATCATGGACGCGTTACGGTTGCAGGCGAGCTATCGCCTCCCAGTGCCGACCGGCGTTGATGTCTCGATGGTTCAACAGGAATTCCGAATATCTGTCGGTGGTCTGACTGGGCGAGTCCAGTTCCCGTCAATGATCTGGACAAGCGACAGCCGCCCCCTCGTGGTCGCGCCTGCGACTGCGCTAGGCGGAAAGGCGCTGGTTCAGCGGAGCGGTATCGACGAATGGGAATGAGGTTTCATTGGGAAATGGCGGGCGCAGACCCACTCCACTGAGCATATTTGGATCAAGGTAGTCCTCTTCGACTTTCAGGATGTACCCGATGGCTTTACAGCATACAGCGAGTGCTTCTTTGGACCCGGCGCTCCGAATGGAGTCCAGATCCGAAACCTACAGGTCGAGCTCGAAAATTGGATGACTTTGTTACTAACTTGGCTCGACGTGTTTACTGAACAGGACCTCGACCCGGCGTCGCCACATCGCAACATCAAGTTCCCTGGGAAAGGGGTATCAATCTGGACGATTGACAACGGCGGGCTTTCTCTGTCAGCCCAGCCGGGCCAAAGAGAGATACATATCCGCAATATCAACCTCGTTTCGTGCGACATGTTCGGCTACGCTCGCGATCAGGTTGAGCTACAAAATCGACCGCCAGCCGAACATCAACTTCTCGTTGAGGCCCGCAGAGCCAAGAATCGATGGCAGACGAGAAGGGCGGTCATCGACGCCGCATCGGCAGCTGAACTCGCGCTGAACCGACTCGTTGATCGCAGCCTGGGCGGACTCCCGGGTGAAACCAGACACGCCGTTCTCGCCGAAAGGCGGACGTTAGGCCCAATACCGTTAAGTGGCTCTTCGTAGTTGAGGGTGTAGTGGTGGGCGTGTCGGTGGGCTGGTAGGGGTCGAGGTCCTCCGATGATGGGGGTTCCTACGCCGCCTATCCCGGAGGACCTCGACGTGCCTGACGCTACCTTCGATGCCCCCGATGTCACCACGTTCTGCTCGCTGGATGATCTCGGCCTGCGTGTCGTCGGGCAGCGTGTCGAGCCGGGCAGGGCGGTGTTGTTGTGCACGGTCACCGCGC
>JAFIHI010000190.1 GCA_017848755.1 Nakamurella sp.
CAGCACCTGCGCCTGCGGCGGCGGGCTCGTACGCGGCACCGGCCGGCGCGGCCGCGGGGGCAGCAACCGGCGCGGGCGCCACCCCGCCGACCGGCTTCTTGCCTGTCATCACGTCATCGATGGCCGAGAAGAACAGCCCCGCCGTCTTCTTCGCCACCGAAGACAGCACGCGCTGCCCGACTCCGCCCGCCGGTCCGCCCACGGTCGCGGTTGCGTCGTAGGAGAGCTCCGTCGTGCCGTCGCCCAGGTCGGTGAGCGTCACGCCGACCGTCGTGTCGATCGTCCCCGGGCTGCCCGCGCCGGCTGCGCGCATGGTGAGCTGCGTCGGCGCCGTCATGTCGTACAGCTTGACCTCGCCCGCGTAGGTGCCGCGAATGGCCGCCACGCCCATGGACACGGTGAGCGCGAAGTGGTTGTCCGCCAAAGGCTTCAGCTCCTGGCAGCCGGGGATCACGCCGGCGAGCACGGCCGGGTCGGTGATGGCCGCCCACACCTTGTCCGGCGCGGCGTGCAGCACGGAGGTCCCTGCGATCTTCATGGACGGTCCTTTCGATCGACGCTCGCGTTCGGGTCGGGCAATATCGCCTATGACGGTGTGTCTGCGCTTTTCTTCGTTCTGGTCGCCGCGCCCCGCCGGGCACGTTTTGCGGCCGGCGGGCTCGCCGCGTAATGCTCCACCCGCGGCAACTCCCCGGCGGCGAAGCGCTCGTGCAGCCGATAGAGCCCGTTCGGCGAGATCGGCATCGAGTCGATCGGGAAGCCGACCGCGTCCTCGATCGCCGAGGCGATGAGCGCCGATACCGGGATCACCCCGGCCTCGCCGGCGCCCTTGACCCCGATCGGGTTGAGCGGCGAGGGGGTCTCCTGGTGCCCGAGCTCCAGCTCGCCGAGCTCCTTCTGCGGGATCTCCGTGACGTACGGCATCAGGAAGTCCATGAACGACGCGTTCTGCAACTGGCCGTCGTCGTCATACTCCATCTTCTCGTACAGCGCGCCGCCGATGCCCTGCGCGACGCCGCCGTGCACCTGCCCGGCGACGATCATCGGGTTGACCAGCCGTCCGCAGTCGTGCACTACGAAGTACTTGTCGATGTGGATGTCGAACGTCTCCGGGTCGATCTCCACGATCGCGGCGTGCATTCCGGAGGCGAACGTGGACCGGGGCGGCGAGTAGTAGTCCTTGCCCTCCAGGCCGGGCTCGTCATCCTCGGCGACCGGCGGCTTGTCGAAGTCGTCGACCCCCTGGAACTGGGTCGCGGCCTGCGCGGCCTTGTCGAACGCGTAGCGCAGCGGGTTGGAGAGCACCGCCACCGTGCCGAGGTCGATCTTCGTGTCCGGCGCGCCCTTCATCTGCACCACGCCGTCGACGATCTCCAGGTCGCCCTCGTCGCATTCGAGCGCATTCGCGGCGACCCGCAAGGCCTTCGCCCGAGCGGCGCGCGCCGCAAGGGCGACCGCCGAGCCGGACATCACGGCGGTCCGTGAGGCGAAAGTCCCTACGGCGTAACCGAACCGGCGGGTGTCGCCGGTCACCACCCGGACCTTCTCGAACGGCACGCCGAGCTCGTCCGCGGTGATCTGCGCGAGCATCGTCTGATGCCCCTGCCCCTGCGACGTGAGACCCGTTGCCACATCGACGGTTCCGTCGGTCTGGATGTGCACATGGGCACCTTCGTAGGGCCCCACGCCGGTGCCCTCGACGTAGCAGGCCATGCCGACGCCGAGCAGCTTGCCCCGCGAAGCGGCATCCGCACGGCGGGCGGCCATATCGTCCCAGCCGATCATGTCCTTAAGAATGGTGAGCTGGTGCGGGTAGTTGCCGGAGTCGTAGATCAGCGGCCGGCCGTCCTGGAAGATCAGGCCCTGGTCGTACGGGAACTCGTCGGGCTGGATGAAGTTCGCCGCCCGCACCTCCGCACGGTCCTTACCCAGGGCCTGCGCGATCTTGTCCATGGTGCGTTCCATCACGAACACGCCCTGCGGCCGGCCCGCGCCGCGATACGGCGTCACCTGCACGGTGTTCGTGTACATCGAATAGAAGTCCACCCGGTACGCGCCCGGCTTGTACGGGCCGAGCAGCTGGGTGGAGGTAATGATCGGGTTGATGATGCCGTACGGGGTGAAGGCGCCGTTGTCGTGGTAGAAGAGCACGTCCAGAGCGGTGATCACGCCCTCGTCGTCGAAGCCGACGCGCACGTGGTGATCCTGCCCGCGCTCGTGCGACGAGGAGATGAAGTGCTCGCGGCGGTCTTCCGCCCACTTCACCGGTTGCCCCAGCCGGATGGCCGCGAACGGCACCATGATCTCCTCGGGCCACGGGTGGGCGATCTTCACGCCGAACCCGCCACCGACGTCCGGCGCGATCACTTCCACCTTCAGCAAAGGGATCTCGAGTTTCGCGGCGATCGCGGCGCGCACCGATGTCGAGGCCTGCGTGGAGGAGTACACGCGCAGCGAGGAGTCGTCGGCGTCCCACTTCGCGTAGACGCCCTTGCCCTCCAGCGGCGTGGACGCTGATCGCTCGACGTGCAGGTCGAACTCGAGCGTGTGCGTCGCCTTCGCGAAGCCCGCGTCGAGATCACCGACGGTCTGCAGCAGGTGCGCGGAGATGTTGTCCGGGACGTCGTCGTGGGCGTGGCGCTCGGCCGCCCGGGCCATGTCCAGGGTCGCGACGGCTGGCAGCACCTCGTAGTCGACGACGATCCGCTGCGCGGCATCCTCTGCGAGATAACGATTCTCGGCCACCACCATCGCCACGGCCTGCCCCACGTGGTGCACCCGGTCCTTCGCCAAGGCGTACGGCGTGCGCGGCGCGGTGAGCGCTGGGTGCGGGATCAGCACCGGCAGCGGTTCGGCGACGGGGCCGGTGAGGTCCTCGTACAGGTAGATCGCGCGTACGCCCTCCACGTCCAGCGCGTCCGCGATGTCGATCGACCTAATCCGCGCGTTCGCGTGCGGGGAGCGCAGGAACGCCGCCTCGAGAACCGGCTGCCCGGCACCGATGTCGTCGAGGTAATGCCCCTGGCCGGTGGTGAGCCGGATGTCCTCGGTCCGGCGGATCGGTTCGCCGAAGTACCGCTGCCCCATCTACACGTCACCCTTTGCGTGCTCGTCGGCGGTGAACCCCTCGTCCGGGAGCGGCGCGTCCGGATTCTCCATCAGCTCGGCCGCGCGCAGCACGGCCTCGACGATGTTCTGATACCCGGTGCAGCGACACAGGTTTCCGGAGATCATGTCGACGGCCTGCTGCGGCGTCGGGTGCGGGTTCTCGGCGAGACCCGCGGTGATGGTCGTCAGCATGCCGGGGGTGCAGAACCCGCACTGCAACGCGTGGCAGTCGCGGAACGCCCGCTGCACCGGGGAGACCTTGGTGGTGCCGTCCGGCTGCAACTCGCCCAGACCCTCGATCGTGGTGATCGCATGCCCGCTCACCGTCGCGGCGAAGAGCAGGCAGGAGCGCACCGGCAGTCCGTCGAGCAGCACCGTGCACGCGCCGCAGACCCCGTGTTCGCAGCCGACATGCGTTCCTGTCAAAGCCAAGTCGTGCCGCAGGAAGTCCGCCAGGGTCCGCCGCACATCGACCTCGGCCGACCGGTGCACCCCGTTCACCGTCAATTCGACGACCCGCCGCGTCTCGCCGGGCACCGCCTGCTGCGCCGCTTGACCCAGAGATGTCGTCATGCCGTTGCTTCCCATTGCTCGTCACCCTGCCCATTGCCCGCGTTCGCCAGCGCCTCGCGGATCGCGCGAACGGCGAGGATCCCGGTGATGTGCCGCCGGTAGTCGGCCGAGGCGTGGATATCGTCCTGCGGTTCGATCGCGGCCCGCACGGCGGCCATCACGCTGTCCTCACCCGCGGCCCACGCGTCGGAAAGGTCCAGCACCAAAGGAGTCTCGGACACCGATAGGAATCCGCAGCGCACGTCGATCGCCGGCGCCCCCTCGTCCCCGGACCTCCCGGGTATGACGACCGCGCCCACGCCGGACAGCGCGTAATCCCCGTGCCGGCGCGCCATCTCGACAAAGGCCGTCCCCGCGCCCGCTGGCGCTGCGGGGAAGAACGCGGACACCGCCAATTCGTCCGCGGCGAGCGACGACTCCAACGGCCCGACGAAGAACTCGGCCGCCGGGATCTCCCGCTCGCCGCGCACCGAGACCGCGGTGACGGAGCCGCCGGTGAGCGCGAGCACCGCCGTCATCTCGCCGGACGGGTCGGCGTGCGCGAGCGAGCCGACGGTGGTGCCTCGGTTGCGAATAGTCGCGTGCGCCACCAGGTTCAGCGCCTGGCCGAGCAGCGGCTGCACCCGGTTCGCCGCCGCGTGCCGCAGCAGCTCCGCGTGCCGTACCAGCGCACCGACGCGGACTCCCGCGCTCGACACGTCGATGGAGTCCAGCCCGGCGATGCCGTTGATGTCGACGAGGTGCCCGGGCTCGGCGAGCCGCATCGCGAGCACGGGCACCAGGGACTGGCCGCCCGCCAGCACCTTCGCGTGCTGCCCCTCGGCTTCCAACGCCGCGAGCGTCGCCACGGCCTGCGCCACGGTATGCGGCGCATACATGCGGAAGGGAGCAGGTTTCATGGTTTGATCCTGCCTCAGTCCCACACCTCGCGTGACGGACGTAACCTGCCAGCCCGGTCCGGTTTCGGTGGTGAATGGTGCCAGTGCCCGGAGCGGGCGCAGGAATGGGCGCGCAGACCCGCCCTTACCCTTGCGCGGGCCCCGGCCCCCCGTTGCGCGGGCGGAATACGCAGCGGGGCCGGACCTCTCAGCTGGAGAGACCCGGCCCCACCGGTATTGCCTGACGAATCACCATGCCGGCGGGGAACCCGCCGCACATAACGTCATATTCGATTTTTCAGCCGTTACTTCAGATCGGGCTCCACATCCTGACCGCGGTTGGATGGCACCTGCTGGCCATCCTCGTAGACATCGCCCGCGTTGATCGCGGCCCCGCCCGCATACGCCTTGCCGTGAGCCAGTTCCTCCTTGCGCAGATGCGGGGCGATCCAGCGGGACAGGTGGTACATCACGATGACGACGATCGTGCCGAGCGCGATGCCGGAGATCTCGAAGTTGTCCGTGAACTTGATGGACACGTTGCCGACGCCGATGATGATGCCGGCCGACAGCGGGACAAGGTTCTGCGGGGCACCGAAGTTGACGCCGTTCTCCACCCAGATCTTCGCGCCGAGCAGGCCGATCATGCCGTACAGGATCACGGTGATGCCGCCCAACACCCCCGGCGGAACCGATGAGATCGCCGCGCCGAACTTCGGTGAGAAACCGAACAGGATCGCGACGATTGCCGCCACGTAGTACGCCGCCGTGGAGTACACCTTGGTGGCCGCCATGACGCCGATGTTCTCCGCGTAGGTGGTGGTCGGCGAGGCGCCGATGAAGCCGGCGATCGCGGTGGCGACACCGTCACCGATGAAGCCGCGGCCCAGGTACGGGTCGAGGTTCTCGCCCGTCATCTCAGCGACGGCCTTGACGTGGCCGGTGTTCTCCGCGATCAGCGCGATGACGCCCGGGACGACGAGCAGGATGGCGGTGATCGAGAAGACCGGCAGGTGCGGGCCGGTGAGAGTGCCGCTGGCGGTGGTGATGTCGGTCGGGAAGCCGAACCAGTGCGCGCTGGAAACGGACGAGAAGTTCAGCCGCAGCGCCTTGGTCACGGTTCCGTCGGCCGCGGTCTGGCTGATCCCGCCGAAGACGGCGTCGAACAGCCAGGACACGAGCACGCCGAAGATCAGGCCCAGGAAGATCGCGATACGCGACCAGAAGCCCTTCACGGCCACGGCGAAGACCGTCACGAAGACCATGACGAGGACCGCCGTCCACTGATCCTTCGGCCAGTAGGCGCTTGCCACCACCGGCGCCAGGTTGAAACCGATGAGCATGACGACGCCACCGGTGACCGCCGGCGGCAGCACCTTGGCGACCACCCCGCCCCCGGCGAAGTGCACGATCACGCCGACGAGCGCCAGCAGCGCACCGGCGATCAGGAAGCCGCCGGTGACGTCGGCGCTGGTCGCGCCCTCGTGCGCCCGGATCGCGGTGACGGCGCCGACCAGGGAGGCCGAGGTGCCCAAGTAGGATGGAATGTGGCCGCCCACGATGAGCAGGAACATGATCGTGGCGAAGCCCGACATCATGACGGCATATTGCGGGTTCAGGCCCATGATGATGGGGAACACGAAGGTCGCCCCGAACATGGCGAACACGTGCTGGGCGCCGAGGCCGATGGTGCGCGGCCAGCTCAGCCGCTCACCAGGCGCGACGACTTCCCCTTCCGGAATGGCTCGACCATCCCCCTTGAGCTTCCAACCGAAAGCTGACATGTAGATCCTCCGACCCGAGGTTTTCGGTCGGCTGCATGATTGCGACCGCCCGCGTCGGCAGCACGGGCGCCACCGATCTTCACACGGAACGTATGCCGCACATCACAGGAAACTCGTTGTGTGCACCTGCCAGTGTCGCGCCCCAGTATTGGTGGAGAGTGACCTATCGCACGATGTCGGGTGCCTGACATCGGCGCAACCTTCCGCGCCGCGGCGCGTCACGGCGTCCTGCGCTGGGGTACCTGCCGCAAAACCGCACGGTTCACCGAATCTCGGGCCGTATCGGGCCGGATCCATCGCGTATGACGATGTTCCGTGGCCGGGGCCGCTCCGCGAAGCCCTGGCCGGTCGAGATCTCCGCTCGGATCACGTCATACAAGCTCCACATCGCAAGGCAGGCCCGGTGCGGAACCGAGTCGGCTATCTGCCGTGATCAGCGGGACGCGCAGTGCGACGGCGAGGGCGACGTACAGCGCGTCGTAGAACGTCACGTTGTGGCGCAAGGCCCACGCGGCCTCGGAGAGAGCACGGCTGTGCGGGTATCGATGGTCGATCAGCACCTGCGCCGCGCGGAGAGCGTCGATCGCCTCGTCCGACGCGAGCGAGTCGACGCGTTCGTGCCGACGCAGTACGTTGCCGACCTCCGCGTCGATCAGATGCGGTGCGTGCGTGCGGATTCGCGACATCCGGGATCGCAGCGCCGCTGCATCGGCGCCCTTCCCGCCGACTGCGAACGCCAGCGCCGATGCATCGACGACCCGATCGGCCGGGTGCCGAGGTCGGCCCTCGCCGCCCGAGGTGTGCGTCACCGGCGGTCCGCGTCAAGGGCGGCGAGCACGGATTCACGGGTCGCACCGGGCGTGGACCCTGCGGCGAGGCGTTCCTCCAGGGCCGCGATGGCTTCCCGCGCGGTCGGCGTTTCAGACATCTCGATCACCCGCTCTCGCATGTACGACTGGATGGATCGTCCCTCGGCGCGCGCGCGGCGGCGAATAACCTCGTACGCCTCTTCGGGCAGCTCACGAATCTGAATCGTCGCCATATGCCGATGGTGGCGCTGTAATGGCGCTGTAGCGCGATTGCTGGCGAGGTTCCCACACGCCCGACTTGTTTTGCCGAACATGACGGGAGCGATGGAGACGCCTCTTGCGTGCTATCGAGCCGCCTGCTTAGATACTGAACTATATGGTTCAGTATCTGCAGGGCCGCCTTGATGCCGCGTTCGCGGCGCTGGCGGACTCGACGCGGCGAGGCGTGCTCGAACGGCTCGGCCATTCGGAAGCCTCCATCACGGATCTTGCCGACGGGTTCCACATGACGCTCACCGGCATGAGGAAGCACGTGCGCGTCCTCGAGCACGCGGGCCTCGTCACCACCGAGAAGGTCGGGCGCGTACGCCACTGCCGGATCGGCACGCGCCGCCTCGAGGAAGCGGCGGCATGGATCCAGCAGTACCAAGACCTGTGGTACGCGCGCTTTCGCGCATTGGACGACATCGTGGAAGACCTCAAACGTCAGGAGAAGACCGATGAACGCAAGCAGCACTAGCGATTCCGGGGCCAAACGGAACCCCGTGACCGTGGCACGGACGTCGGATCGGGAACTCGTCGTCACGCGCACGTTCAACGCACCCGCACGCCTCGTGTTCGACGCGTGGACGAAGCCTGAGCTGTTTCGAAAGTGGTGGGTTCCGCAGTCGATGGGCATGGTGCTGCACTCCCTGGAGATGGATGCGCGCACCGGCGGCAGCTACCGCCTTGACTTCGGCGACGGCATGGTGTTCTTCGGCAGGTATCTCGACGTGACGCCGCACTCGCGCATCGTGTGGACGAACGATGAAGGCGGCGAGGACAGCTCCGTCACCACGGTCACGTTCGAGGAGCGGGACGGCAGCACGCTGCTCACCATGACCGAGGTCTATCCCTCGAAGGAAGCGCTCGACGCGGCCGGCACCGGCGCCGCCGACGCGACGCACGAGACGTTCGGTCAACTCGACGATCTGCTGGCACAGCTGAACGCATAGAAATCGCCAGTCGCCGGCAAGCGATCAGAACTGCCGTTCCCGCGCGACCCACCAGTTCCGCGGCGGCTCGGTAAGACGAGCTATGAACGTCTGCGTCGGCGGGTCCGAACATCCGGAAACCGAACTGTCAGCGACGATCGGCGTCAAGGACGAACCGGACAGGCCGCAGATCATCCGCTGTACCGCAGCAGGATCCCGCTGCGGTTTGCCGTCGATCAGTTGCCGCGCGGCCGGTCGTCAGTGCTCAGGACGGATCCGATCCACGCGTCGAAACGCTTGCCCCGCTGGACGCACGATGTCTGCGCGGCACGGAAGGCCGTCATACTCGGGGAGACCCGCGCAGACGCGGACGAAGCTATCCGGCGGTTCGGAGGGGATCGGACCAGCGCAGGTTCGGGAAGCGGGCGAAACCGCTGTCGTGGGATTGCAGCTCCAGGCCATGACCGAGGGCGAGCGCGGCGAGATGCACGTCCGGGACGTCGTCCGACTTCAGGCCGGGCGTCGTGAGCAGGTGCTCGACGAGCGCGGCGTGGTCGGGTGTGGTCGTGGGCACCCAGGCCACCGGGGACGACAACCACTGCTGAACCTGCTGCCAGGCCTGCGGCACCGTCACGACGTCACGAAACATTCGGACGTTCGTCACCAACCGCACGAAAGACATGGTGACTTCCCAAGGCAGTCCGACGCGATGCGGCCCGCCGAGAACCCCCTCCAGCCACGAGAGGGCGGCGTCATGCTCGTCCGCGCGGCTGTCGAACGCATAGATGAGCAGGTTGGTGTCGACGAGGATCATGAGCGCGGCGGGTGAGCGAGATGGGCGTACTTCTCCTCATCGAGCATCGCGATCACGGCGCTCACATCGGAGATGTCCACCCTCGCACCGAGGGGGCGCGGGTGCGTGTAGACGACCGTCGCATCACCGGCCGGCGACGCCGGGTGCAGACCCGCGCGCAGCGTCTCGTTGAGCACGGCCTTGAAGCTGCGCCGCTCCGCGCGCTGGCGCGCGACGAGCTCGGCCGCCACATCATCGTCCAAGGTCACGGTGGTCCGCATATGTACATCATACCATTGATGCTTTGATGCGCAATGGGAACCGTCAGAGCGGGATTTTCGGGTATGACGATGTTCCGGGATGGGCCTCGTCCGCGAAACCCTGGCGGGCGGGCGCGGCGCGGAACGTCGTCATACTGGGAACACCCGCGCGGACGCGCGCCGCCGAACCTGCGGCAGCTGCTACCGGGCCAGCGGCGGCGAGGCGCCGGAGAACGGACGAACGAAGGCCGTATGACGGACACCCATCTGCCGGGCGGCCCCGGCCCGGGCGGTGACACCCCGGGCGGCTCCAGCCCGCGCAGCATCATCCTGGACTGCGATCCCGGGCACGACGACGCGTTCGCGATCATGTTGGCGCACGGCAGCCCCGGCATCGATCTGAAGGCGATCACCACGGTCGCCGGCAACCAGACGCTGGAGAAGGTGACCCGGAACGCGCGGGCGGTCGCGACGATCTGCGGCATCACCGGCGTGCCGATCGCGGCCGGCGCGGCGGCACCGCTGGTCCGCCCGCTGCGGGTCGCGGCCGACATCCACGGCGCTTCGGGCATGGACGGCCCCGTGCTCCCCGCTCCTACGGTTCCGCTCGACCCGCGGCACGGCGTGGACGTCATCATCGAGACGGTGCGATCGCAGCCGGCCGGAAGCATCACCCTGGTGCCCACCGGACCGCTCACCAACATCGCGCTGGCGGCCCGGCTCGCGCCCGACATCGTCGGCCGCGTAAGGGAAGTCGTCCTGATGGGCGGCGGCTACGGCGGCGGGAACGTGACCGCCGCGGCCGAGTTCAACATCCTTGCGGACCCGGAGGCCGCGCACATCGTCTTCGGATCGCCCTGGCCGGTCACCATGGTCGGCCTCGACGTCACGCATCAGGCGCTCGCCACACCCGACATCGCCTCGCGCATCGCGGATCTCGGCACGGCACCGGCCGCCTTCGCGGTCGACCTGCTGGAGTTCTTCGGCCGAATGTATTCGGCCACACAAGGTTTCGCGGCGCCACCGGTGCACGACCCGTGCGCAGTCGCGCTGGTCGCGGACCCCGCGGTAGTGACGCTGCGGCCGGCGCACGTGGAGATCGAGCGCACCGGCACGCACACCACCGGGATGACGGTGACGGACTTCGCGGGCCGCGGCGCGGTAGCGCTCGATCACCGGGTGGGGGTCGGGCTGAATCGAGACCTGTTCTGGGACATGATGATCGCCGCCATCGCCGCGATCTCCGCGTGCTGACCCGCCGCCCGGGAAGGACTCGGCGCCGCGGGCGGCGCGAACAGCGTCATCCTCGAAAAACAGGCGACCACAAGCGGTCTCAGCGATGGGCGACCCGCATCTGCCACACGTAGAGCGCCACGGTCAGGTCCGCGCGGAGCCTCGCGTTCGTGGTGAACGGCCCGAGCAGGCGCTCGAGTTTGCCGATCCGGTAGCGCAGCGTGTTGTAGTGGAAATGCAGCCGGCGGGCGGTCTGCGCGACGTTCAGGTTCGTGTCGAGCAGCACGGTGAGCGTGCGGCGCAGCTCGTCGGACTCGACGTCCCCCTCGGCGACGGCGAGCGGGCCGAGCGTGTCGGTGAGGAACGACCGAAGCTCGTCGGAATCCGGCACCTGGGAGAGCAGCCGGTACAGGCCGAGGTCGTCGAACCGGGACACCGACCCGGCCCCGGCGAGCCGGCGGCCGACCCGCACGGCCTCCCACGCCTGGTGGTAGGCGGTGGCCAGCGACGCGACGCTCTCCACCACGCGCGAGACACCGACGATCCCGTCGAACGGGGCACCTGGCGAGGAGAGGCCACCGAGGAGATCCACCACACGGGCCGTCGGCGGCACAACACCGTCCGGCGCGTGCATCACGGCGACGGCCTCCGTGGCGAACGCGGCGGCCGCCCCGTCGGGATCCCAGCGGCGAACCCACGCGGCCCAGGAGGCGCCGAGATGCTCGGCGCGGCGGCGACGGGCAGCGTCGTCGTTGCCGCGCACTTCCCCCGCGGCGACCACCACGAACATCGGCCCGGTCAGGTCCCAGCCAAACCCCTTGGCGCCCTCCACCGCCGCGGCCGGCGGCATCTGCCCGGCCAGCACGTCCCGCAGGAAGTCGCCGCGGTACTTGCCCTCCACCGCGGCGACGGCGAGCTCGCGGGTGACGACCAGCGCGGCAACGGTCGCCCCGCGCTCGGCAATCATCACGTCCTGCCCGTCCCACGGGCGGTCGGAGCGCACAGCGATCAGGTGGCCCTGGTTGCGTTCGGCGACCACGGTGGCGATGAGCACCGAGACCTGATCGGCGCCGGTGCCGAGCGTGTGGATGCCGTGGCCGAACATGGTGGCCCGGAAGAGGTGATCGTCATCGAACAGCTCCGCGGCGGCGGCCGGAAGCTCCGCGCCCGCCGCGGCGATGGTGCGCCCGGTCCGGTCCACGTGCAGTACCGAGACGGCCGGGGCGTCAGCGGCCTCCCCGGCGCCCGGGGCGTCCGGCTGCGCGGGCACGGCGGCCAACTGCTCCGGGAGCGCCGCGACGACCTCCGGCAGGCCGCCGCCGTGCAACACCAGCTGCAGCAGCACCGAGTGCGCCTGTTCGCTGCGCGCGAGCATCGCGGCCTGCCGCCCGAGCACCTCGGACAGCACCTGGTTCATGATCTCGTCGAACCCGACGCCGTCCGGGATCTGCACCACCGGAAACTCGAGGCGGTCCGCGGATTCGAGCATGCCCTTGGGCAGCGCGTCGAGATACCGCCCGAGCTTGACCGCGATGCCGGCCAGCCCGCGCGCGTCCAGTTCCGCGACGAAGTCGTCCAGCGCCTCCGGCGTCGAGCGCAGCGGGTAGCCGGTGGTCAGCAGCAGCTCGTCGGCCTTCGTCCACTGCAGGACGTCCGGCACTTCCATCATGTTGACGAACCGCACGACACGGTCCAACCCCGCGGCGCCGGCGAGCACGGTACTGCCCGCCATCGCCGGGCGCGCAAGCACCTCGCGCATGGTGATGCCCGGCGCCACCGTCGGGAAATCCGTTCGTACCACGATCGCCGATCCTCCTGGCCGTTCCTGCCACGCGCCTGTCAACCGCCTATGACGGCCCCGCCCGATGCCTGCCGAAGCGCCGGCCGGGATCCGGTTCGGAACCGCTCCGGCAGCCGCGCGGACCCGGTGACGTGCCGGGCGAATCGCCGCTACAGGCCTCGACTGCGCCGCAGCGGCAGGCCTGCGACACCTTGTCGGATTTCACGGCAGTTCCCGGGCTCCGTCGTCACATTCTCCCATGCGGCCGGCACTGATGGCCTACTAGGTTCGCAGGAGAGGCTGGAAGGGGCGGTGCTGTGCCGGGAAAGTTGCCGGAGCCGGCGGCGGACACCGTGCCGGGAGAGATGCCGGGCACGGCGCCCAGCGCGGCGCCGGGAGAGACAGCGACACAAGAGACACCGACACAAGAGACAGCGACACAAGAGACACCGCCATGGATCTGAGCCTTCGCCCCGGTGCGCAGCGGCGGGCGGCTGGCGACGCGTGCACCGCATCGCGCATGCGATCGCATACGACGCCGCTCGTGGCCGCAGTCCGTTCGCCCGATACCGGCGCCGACCGGGGGGCCGGCCTACCGGTGATCCCGGCCGCGGTCGCGATTCCGGTGCTGGATCTCGTTTCCGGGGAACTGACGCCCGCGACAATTCTGGCGGCGTATTCGGCCGCCGTGGTGCTGTGCTGTGAGCCGCGGGCCGACCGGCCCGCGCGGATCGTGACGATCCTCGCCCGCGAGGCGTCCGGTGTCCCGAACGGGGTGCGGACGGCGCTCACGGCCGCCGATCGCCCGTTCCGGCACCTCACCGAGGGGGACGCCGCGTTCGTCGGCGGCGGTGGCATCCAGCTCACCGGCATGCGCCTGCGCGCGGTGCGCACCGTTCGCACCGCGGTCCCGCACATCACGCCCTCGCCGCGTGCCGTTCGCCGGATCGGAGACGTGGCCAACGGCGCGGCGCGCGGCGTCGGCGACGAACCGGTCGGTGCGCTGCGCGCCGCTTTGGCGACGGGTGACGCCGCGGGTCTGCGTGCGGCGGTTCGGGCACTCGTCGGCCTGGGGGCGGGATCCACACCCGGCGGTGACGACGTTCTCGCGGGGACCATGGCGGGGCTGCTGGCTGCCCGCCGGGCGGTCCTCGCGCATCAGATCGCCGCCGCGCTGCTGCCCGACCTGGCGGCGCGCACCCCGGTGGTATCCGCGGATCTGCTGCGGCTCGCGGCGCAGGGCAATGTGTGCACGGAGGCCGGCGCCGTCATACTCGCTGCCGCCGACCGCGGTTGCCGTTCCGCGGGCCTGGGTGTGCTCCCGAACGCGAAACCGAGCAGTGACCTCGGCAGTGACATCGACCGGGCGCTCGCGCGCCTGCTCGCGATCGGGCACACCTCCGGAGCGGATATGGCGACCGGCCTCGCGATCGGTCTCGGCGTGCCCGACCAGCCGCAACCGCGCCAGCCTCGTCGATCGCGCGTGCGGATGGCAGGGGCGGCCACGTGGTGAGGACCATTCCGCGCCACCGGCACGGCCCGGGCGGATCGGGCGGTTCTGCTTGTCGTACCACCGGTTGCCGCGCCACCGGCACACGGATGTCGGCGCGGTGACACCGCACGACACCCGCACCCGCACAAGCAACGTCACGAGAACCTGCACAAGCACCTGCACGAGGACAGAGACAGCCGACCGGCTAGCGAGGAGCATCCGATGCCTGAACTGGTGGAACTGCGGAGCGGTGTCTACCACGACTCCGTGACGCTGCTGCGGATCTCGCAGTCGGTGACGGACGCGCCCGGGATCACCGCGGCGCAGGTCGCGATGGCGACCCCGCTCAATGTGGATCTCGCGGTGGGCCTGGGGTTTGCCGTGCCCCCGTCGGCGGGACCGAACGACCTGTTGGTGGCGCTGCGCGGCGTCGACGATGCCGGCGTGCGGTCGGGCCTGGCTGCACTCGCGGCGGCGCTCGAAGCGGCGGAGGCGGCCGGGCACGCGGCGGGTGGGTTCGGCGATGCGGAGCCGCCACGGACGGTACGCACCGCGGCCGAGCGCTCGCCCGACGCGTCGGTCGTGCTGCTCTCCGTGCCCGGGCCGTCGGTGATCGGCGAGGCCATGGACGCGATCGCCGCCGGCCGACACGTGATGATCTTCTCCGACAACGTGCCGGTGGAACACGAGATCGTATTGAAGGACGCGGCTGCCGCGGCGGGTGTTCTGGTGATGGGCCCGGACTGCGGCACCGCCATGATTGGTGGCGTCGGCCTCGGTTTCGCGAACGTCCTGCGCGCGGCCGGCACGCGGCCGGACACCCCGAGCGTCGGGGTGATCGCCGCATCGGGCACCGGCGCCCAGCAATTGACCTGCCTGCTGGACCAGGCGGGTGTCCCGATCTCCGCCGTACTCGGACTGGGCGGTCGGGACCTGTCCGAGAAGGTCGGCGGCCGCAGCGCTCTCGCCGCCCTGAGGATGCTGGCGGACGATCCCGCGACCGATCACATCGTCATCGTGTCGAAGCCGCCGCATCCGGCGGCCGCCGAGAAGGTGATCGCCGCTGCGAAGGCCTCGGCTAAGCCAGTGACGACGGTCCTGTTGGGGCGCGGGCAGCCGGATCTGACCAGCGCCGCGGAATCGGTGCTCCGATCGATCCACGTCCCGATCCCGACCTGGCCCTACTGGTCGCCAGACGACGGCATCAACCCCGTCGCCGGTGCGCTGCGCGGCCTGTATTCGGGCGGCACCTTGGCCGACGAGGCGATGCTCATCGCCGGGGACATCCTCGGTGACATCCGATCGAACATCCCGCTGGTGCCCGAACTCGCGTTGCCGGCGTCGGCCACCGGCCACGGCCTGCCACAGCTCAGCGGCCTCGGCCACGTGATCGTCGACCTGGGGGACGACGAGTTCACCCGGGGACGGCCGCACCCGATGATCGACCCCACGGTGAAGTTGGACCTGCTGGCCGCACAGGCCGCGGACCCGGATGTCACGGTCATCCTTCTCGACGTGGTGCTCGGCTACGGCTCCGAGCCCGATCCGCCGGCGCGGCTCGCCCCCGCCATCGGCAAGGCCATCTCCGCGGCGGCAGGGGACGGCCGCGAGCTCGCGGTGATCGTGTCGCTCTGCGGCACCGACAGCGATCCGCAGAATCGTGAAGCCGTCGCCACCGCCCTGGCGCATGCCGGCGCCGACGTATACGCCTCCAATGCCGCCGCCGCCCGGGCTGCCGCCCACGCCGCTGTCGGCCAGACCGAAAGGGACGACGCATGAGCGCCGATGCCGTCACTGCTGCCGTACCCACCGCCGGCCGGGCAACGCCCGCGAGCCTGCTGGCCGGTCCGCCGAGCGTGATCACCGCCGGGATCGACCTGCTGGCGGACGCGCTGCGTGCCCAGGCCGTGACCGTGACGACGGTCGACTTCCGCCCCCCGGTCGACGATCCGGCCGGCACGGCAGCGGCGCTCGCCACGGTGCTCGCGGACCCGCGCCGGGAGGCCGCGAATGCGACGGCGGTGGGCCGGATGCTCGCGGTGCGCGCGCACCTGGTCGACGTGCTACCCGCATCCGAAGCGCTCGGGATGAGACCCGGCGAGTTCTACCACGCCGGGCCGCCGATCACCTGGGATCGCGCGTCGGGGCCGCTCCGCGGGGCGTTGATCGGCGCGATGCTGTTCGAGGGACTCGCGTCGACTGCGGACGAGGCAGAGGCGAAACTCGCTGCGGGCGAAGGGATCTCGTTCTCGCCGTGCCATGAGCACCATACGGTCGGGCCGATGGCCGGGCTGGTGTCGCCGTCGATGTGGATGTACAAGCTGCAGGATTCGGCGACGGGCGCAGTCTCCTACTGCTCGCTGAACGAGGGCCTGGGCAAGGTGCTGCGCTACGGGGCCTACTCTGACGAGGTCATCGAGCGGCTGCGCTGGATGTCCGCCGTGCTCGGGCCTGCCCTGCAGAAGGCCGTGCGGCTGATGGTCGCCGCCGGAGAACCGATGGACATCACCGCCCTGGTCGGCCAGATGGTGCAGATGGGCGACGAGGGACACAACCGCAACCGGGCTGGCTCGGCCATGTTCCTGCGGGACATCAGCCCGTGGCTCATCCGGGCGGAGCTTCCGGCGAAGGACACCGCCGACGTGTTCGCCTTCATCGGCGGCAACGAGCACTTCTTCCTGAACCTCGTCATGCCATGCGGCAAGTTGATGGGGGATGCCGCGGCGAATGTGCCCGGCTCCACCGTGGTGACGGCCTTGTGCCGCAACGGCACGGACTTCGGCATCCGGGTATCCGGCACGGGCGACCAGTGGTTCACGGGGCCAGCCGGCATTCCCGTCGGCCTGTTCCTGGCCGGCTGCACCCAGGACGACGCCCACCCGGACATCGGCGACTCGGCGATTACCGAAACCGTTGGCATCGGCGGCATGTCGATGGCCACCGCGCCGGCGATCGTGCGATTCGTCGGCGGGGCGGTGCCGGATGCGCTGGCAGTGACGCGCCGCATGTACGAGATCACGCTGGCGGAGAACCCGGCGTTCGCGATCCCGATCCTCGAGTTCCGCGGTGCACCAACGGGTATCGATGTGACACGGGTGCTCCGTACCGGCGTGCTGCCGCAGATCAACACCGGCATGGCCGGCAATGTCGAGGGAAGGGGACTGCATGCGGAAGGAATGGTCACAATTCCGAAGGTGTGATTCATCTCGGCGATTGCTGAGTTGGAGGAGGCGGTTACGGCCTGACGGTTCGCCGCCGGTCCCG
>JAFIHI010000191.1 GCA_017848755.1 Nakamurella sp.
CTCTGCAGGACTCCCACTCGACGGGGAGACCCAGGACCGCGCTCACTGCGTTCGGGGTGATGCGGCTGCGGGGCACAGGCATGTGTCCGGTATACCGGACAGCAGCTGATCGCGGCCACTGGTTCGGGCGCGCATGGCGGGGTGGAATGGGGCGGTGACCACGAATCCCGTCATACCCGAAACCACGGCCGATACGGCGGCACGCACGGCCGACACGGCGACATACAGCGCTACACACACAGCCGCACGGCAATCCGCGCACGCGGTCGGACAGCCCGCCGTCGTGCCGGTCGGCATCGGCGCCGTCTCCGGTGACGACGTCCTCGCGGTCGCCCGGCGCGGTGCCCGCGTGGAGTTGACCGAGGAGGCCCTCGCCGCCATCGCCGAGTCCCGCGCCATCGTCGATGCCCTGGCTGGAGACACCGCGCCGCACTACGGCATCTCCACCGGTTTCGGGGCACTCGCCACGACGCGGATCCCGCCCGACCGGCGCGCCGACCTGCAACGGTCGCTGATCCGTTCGCACGCGGCCGGTTCCGGGCCCGCCGTGGAGCGTGAGGTGGTGCGCGCGATGATGCTGCTGCGCCTGTCGACGCTCGCCACCGGGCGGACCGGCGTGCGCCCGGCCACCGCGCTCGCCTACGCGGCCATGCTGAATGCCGGGATCACGCCGGTGGTGGCCGAGTACGGCTCGCTCGGTTGCTCCGGCGACCTCGCGCCGCTGGCCGCCTGCGCGCTGGCGCTGACCGGCGAGGGCATGGTGGTCGACGCCTCCGGCGCCACCGTCCCCGCCGCGGAAGCCCTTGCGGCGGCGGGACTCTCGCCCGTGCGGCTGGCGGAGAAGGAAGGCCTGGCGCTGATCAACGGCACCGACGGCATGCTCGGCATGCTGCTGCTCGGCCTGGCGGACCTCGCGGTGCTGCTCGATACCGCGGACATCGCGGCGGCGATGAGCGTCGAGGCGCTGCTCGGCACCGACCGGGTCTTCGTACCCGAGCTCGCGGCGCTCCGGCCGCATCCGGGGCAGGCCACTAGTGCCGCGCACATCCTGGCGCTACTCGCCGGCTCGCAGATCGTCGCCTCGCACGCCGGGCCGGAGGACCCGACCGTGCAGGACGCCTATTCGCTGCGCTGTGCGCCGGCGGTACACGGCACTGCGCGGGACATCGCCGACTACGCGGCGCTGGTCGCGTCGCGAGAGTTGGCTGCTGCCATCGACAATCCGGTGGTGCTGCCCGACGGCCGGGTGGAGTCCAACGGCAACTTCCACGGTGCGCCGGTCGCCGCGGTGCTGGACTTCCTGGCGATCTCGATCGCGGATGTGGCGTCGATGTCCGAGCGCCGCACCGACCGCATGCTCGACCCGGCCCGCTCGCACGGGCTGCCCCCGTTCTTGGCGCACGAGGTCGGGGTGGACTCCGGGCACATGATCGCCCAGTACACGCAGGCCGGGATCGTCTCGGAGCTCAAGCGTCTCGCCGCCCCGGCCTCGGTGGACTCGATCCCGTCCTCGGCGATGCAGGAGGACCACGTCTCCATGGGCTGGCACGCCGGTCGCAAGCTGCGGCGCGCGCTGGACGGCCTGTCGCGCGTGCTGGCGATCGAGATCCTCACGGCGGCCAGGGCTTTGGACCTGCGCAACCCGCTCGTGCCGGGGGCCGCAACCGGCGCGGTGCACGAGCTGGTCCGGACGGTGGTCGCCGGGCCGGGGCCGGACCGGCACCTGGCGGACGAGATCGAGGCCGTGCTCCGGCTCGTGCAGTCGGGAGCGGTGGTCGACGCGGCGGCGGCCCATCTATCCGCCGCCGCCCCTGCGACGAAGGCGCTTGCGCCCGAGCGCGCCTAGCGCCCGCGGGCTCCGGACACGGCCCGGCGGCGCGAGCCGCGAACATCGTCATCAACGAAACTACTTGCAGTGAAGGAGCTCTCGATGAGCACAACGACATCGCACACGGCCTCCGGCCCCCGTCCGGTGCGCGCGCCACGCGGCACCACCCTCACCGCACGGACCTGGGCGACCGAGGCCCCGCTGCGTATGCTGCAGAACAACCTCGACCCGGACGTCGCCGAGGACCCGGACCGGCTCGTCGTCTACGGAGGATCCGGGAAGGCCGCACGCGACTGGGCGTCGTTCGACGCGATGGTGCGCACGCTCACCGAGCTGCGGCCGGACGAGACGATGCTGGTGCAATCCGGTCGGCCGGTCGGGGTGCTGCAGACCCACGAGTGGGCGCCGCGCGTGCTGATCGCGAACTCCAACCTGGTGCCGGACTGGGCGAACTGGCCCGAGTTCCGCCGCCTGGAGCACCTGGGGCTGACGATGTACGGCCAGATGACGGCCGGCTCCTGGATCTACATCGGCAGTCAGGGGATAGTGCAGGGCACCTACGAAACGTTCGCGGCGATCGCCGACAAACGTTACGGCGGAACGCTTTCCGGAACATTGACGCTGACGGCGGGGCTCGGCGGGATGGGCGGCGCGCAGCCGCTGGCCGTCACGCTGAACGGCGGGGCCGTGCTGTGCATCGAGGTCGACCGGCATCGCGCGCAGCGACGGGTGGACACGCGTTACCTCGATGAGATCGCCTCGGATCTGGACGACGGGATCGCCAAGGCGCTCGCGGCGAAGAAGGAGAAGCGTGCCTACTCGGTCGCCGTGATCGGCAACGCGGCCGAGCTGGTGCCCGAGATCCTGCGCCGCGGAGTCGATGTCGACATCGTCACCGACCAGACCTCCGCGCACGACCCGCTCGCCTACCTGCCCATCGGCGTGTCCGTCGACGACTGGCACGACTACGCGGAGAAGAAGCCGGACGAGTTCACCGACCGTTCCCGCGCGTCGATGGCGGCGCATGTCGAGGCCATGGTGGGCTTCCTGGACGGGGGCGCGGAGGTCTTCGACTACGGCAACTCCATCCGCGGCGAGGCGCAACTCGGCGGCTTCGACCGGGCGTTCGCGTTCCCCGGTTTCGTGCCGGCCTACATCCGGCCGCTGTTCTGCGAGGGTAAGGGCCCGTTCCGCTGGGCGGCGCTCTCCGGCGATCCGAAGGACATCTACGCGACCGATCGGGCGATTCGAGAACTGTTCCCGCACAACGAGTCTCTGCAGCGCTGGATGCGGCTTGCGCCGGAGAAGGTCACGTTCCAGGGTCTGCCGGCCCGCATCTGCTGGCTCGGCGCCGGCGAGCGGCACCTGGCCGGCCTGCGCTTCAACGAGCTCGTCGCCTCCGGGGAGATCTCGGCGCCGATCGTCATCGGCCGCGACCACCTCGATGCGGGCTCGGTCGCCTCGCCGTACCGCGAGACCGAGTCCATGGCCGACGGTTCCGATGCGATCGCGGACTGGCCGCTGCTCAACGCGCTGGTGAACACGGCCTCCGGGGCGACTTGGGTGTCCATCCACCACGGCGGCGGCGTGGGCATCGGCCGCTCGATCCACGCCGGGCAGGTCTCGCTCGCGGACGGCACCGAGCTGGCCGCGCAGAAGCTCGCGCGGGTGCTCACCAACGACCCGGCGATGGGCGTGCTGCGGCACGTCGACGCGGGCTACCCGATCGCCGAGGGCGCGGCGCGGCGGACCGGCCTCACCATCCCCATGCAGCCGTAGTTGTGAACGCCGAATCGGTGGAGGCGTCCGCCGCGTCCGCAGCCGGAACCCTGGAAGAATCATCGAATATGACGACGATCGGCCGACACGAGTTCGAATCCCTCTGGACGGAACTGTCCGAGATCGGTCGAGACCCGGTGCGCGGCGGCTATTCTCGACACACGTTCGACGACGCCGACCTGCAGATGCGCGAGTGGTTCGTGGCCGAGGCCGCCGCACGCGGTCTGGACGTGGAGACCGACCGCAACGGCAACATCTGGGCCTGGTGGGCGGCACAGGGGGCAGCGCAGCGGGCGCCGGCGGGGGAGGCGTCTGGTGCGGTGTCAGGCGCACTGCCCGGAGACGGCGCGATCGTCACCGGCTCGCATCTGGACTCGGTGCCCGGCGGTGGCGCGTTCGACGGCCCGCTCGGCGTGGTCTCCGCGCTGCTGGCCGTCGATGAGCTGCGGGCTCGCGGCACCGAGCCCGCCCGGCCGCTTGCCGTGGTGTGCTTCGCGGAGGAGGAGGGCGGGCGGTTCGGCTTGCCCTGCTTGGGTTCTCGGCTGCTGACCGGTGCCACCGACCCGGATGCGGCCCGCGCGCTCACGGACCGGAGCGGGATCACGCTGGCCGACGCCGCCCGGCGCGCCGGCGTCGATCCGGCGCACGTCGGCCCCGATCCGGATCGCCTGGGGCGCATCGGCGCGTTCGTGGAGCTGCACGTGGAACAGGGCCGGCGGATGCACGCGGCCGATCCGCGGGCGGCTGTCGGGATCGCGTCGGGGATCGTGGCGCACGGCCGGTGGCGGATCACCATCACCGGCGAGGGCAATCACGCCGGGACCACGGCCATCGCCGACCGGCACGATCCGATGGTCGTCGCTGCGAACGCGGTGGTTGCCGCCCGCGCGGCAGCGACCGAACGCGACGGCGCCGTCGCCACCGTCGGTCGCATCGAGCCGATCCCGGGCGGCACCAACGTGATCGCGTCCCAGGTGCGGCTGTGGCTCGACACTCGTTACGGCGCAATGGAAGACACCGATGCCGCGGTCGACTCGATCGTTGCGCGCATCCGCCAGTTTGCCGCCAACGAGGGCTGCGCGGTCGAGGTACAGCGGGAGTCCGCGTCGCCCGAGGTCCGCTTCGACGCCGGCCTGCGCGATCGGCTCGCCGCCGTGGTGCCGGGCCCGATCGTGCCGACCGGCGCCGGCCACGACGCGGGCGTGCTTGCGGCGCGTCTGCCGACCGCCATGCTCTTCGTGCGGAACCCGACCGGGATCTCGCACGCGCCCGGCGAGTTCGCCGAGATCGACGACTGCGTGGCCGGCGTGGGAGCGCTCGCCGATGCGCTCGAAGCGCTGGCTGGCGCGAATAATCCGGCCCCGAACTAGATTCCGCCCGCTTGTGTGCTGACGTGGCGCTCCGCCGCCGCCTCGCGCGCACAAGGCAATGAGGGTGAGCGCGGCAGACGGAGGCGCGGGCCGAAAGGACCATAGAGTATGACGGTGTCCCCACGCAGCACCCTGATCACCGGCATCGGTCAGCTCGTCACCAACGATCCCGCGGCCGGGCCCGGAATCCTCGGCACCATCGACCATGCCGCAATCGTGATCGAAGGCGGCACCATCGCGTGGATCGGGCCGGAGCGCGAGGCCCCCACCGCCGACGAGTCGCTCAACGTCGCCGGGCACGCGGTGTTGCCCGGCTGGGTCGACTCGCACACCCACCTCGTCTTCGCCGGGGATCGCGCCGCCGAGTTCACCGCCCGCATGGCCGGCGAGCCATACCAGGCCGGCGGCATGCGGGCGAGCGTCGAGGCGACCCGCGCGACGGACGACGAAACGCTCGCACAACTCGTCACCGACCGGATCGCCGACATGCACGCTGCCGGCACCACCTGCATCGAGACCAAGACCGGTTACGGGCTGACCGTCCCCGACGAGGCCCGCGGGGCCCGCATCGCCGCGCAGGCCGGTGTCGACGAGGTGACCTTCCTCGGTGCGCACGTCGTTCCGATCGAATATGACGATGATCGTGGCGCCTACCTCGATCTGGTGTGCGGGCCCATGCTGGATGCGGTCAAGGGGGAGGCTCGCTGGATCGACGTCTTCTGCGAGACAGGCGCTTTCGACGAGGCCGAATCCCGGCGCGTGCTTGCCGCCGGGCGCGCGGCGGGCCTGGGCCTGCGGGTGCACGGCAACCAACTCGGCCCCGGGCCCGGCGTGCGGCTGGCCGTGGAACTCGGTGCCGCGTCGGTCGACCACTGCACCTACCTGAGCGACGCCGACATCGACGCCCTGGCAAGCGGTTCCACCGTCGCGACTCTGCTTCCCGCGACGGACCTGTCGACCCGGCAGCCGCCCGCGCCGGGGCGCCGGCTCGCCGACGCGGGTGCGCCGATCGCGCTCGCCACGAACTGCAATCCGGGCACCTCGTACACGGCGTCGATGCCGCTGGTGATCGCGCTCGCCGTGCTGCAGTGCGGCCTCACCACCGCGGAGGCCGTGCATGCCGCCACGGCCGGGGGCGCCAGGGCTCTTCGTCGTGACGACGTCGGGGTGTTGAAAGTCGGGGCGCGGGCCGATGTCCAGGTGATCGACGCCCCGTCCATCGACCACATCGCTTACCGCGTCGGCGGTGTCGGCGCCCGGGCCGTGTGGCGGGCCGGCCGCCGCGTCGCGTAACCGTCCTGCTGCGATCACGCCAACCGGCTGTTGTCGCGCCCGGGGCACCGCCAGTTCGGCGGGCAATACGCGCGAAACGCCTTGGCGCGTGCGACATTCCGCTGGGCCGTACGCGGCACGCGCCCGTCGGCCCGTGCCACCTCGGATCGGCCCGAGACTCCGCCGGGCGTGTGCCGGCGGAGTCTCGTCAATGGTCCGCCTCACGCGGGGAGGTGCAGGACCTGCCCGGGGTAGATCATGTTCGGGTTGTGGATGCTCTTCTCGTTGAGCCGGTACAGCGCCTGCCACCCGCCGCCGACATGGTGCCGCGCCGCGATCTTCGACAGGCTGTCGCCGGCGACCACGGTGTAGGTGGCCCCCGCGGTCGACTCGGTGGTCGACTCAGCCGTCTCCGGTGCCCGGTGCTTGGCGGTCGTCTGGGCCGCCGGCGCGGCCTTCTGCACCATTGTCTTCCCGGTGCTCGGCTTGACGGTGCTCGGCTTCGCGGCGAGCGATGCCGTGGCCGTCGCCTTCGCGGGCGTGCTGGGGACGTCACGGAAGGTCGGAGCGCCCGACGCGCCGACCATGGCGGCGCACGTCCACGCTCGCCATCCCTGGCCGGCGAGCGTGCGCTCGGCGACAGCGATCTGTTGCTCCTTGGTCGCGAGGTCCGCGCGCGGTGCGTACTTCAGGCCTCCGTAGGCGACCCAGGTGGACTGCTTGAACTGCAGCCCGCCGTAGTAGCCGTTGCCCGTGTTGATGTGCCAATTACCGCTCGACTCGCACTGTGCCACGCGGTTCCAGGTGGCGTCGGTGGCGGCATTCGCTGGGAGTGCGGCTGCGAGTGCGGCGGTGCTGGCGATCACGCCCACAGATACGCCGCGCGCAATCGTCTTGCGGGTGGTGGAGGGCTTGCGGTGCCGACCGATGTAGCGCTGGGTCATCCTCTTCCTTTTCCCTGCTGCCCTGGCGGGAATCGCGAGGCAACCGGATGCGGTGCCGAACGCTGTCCCGCCGTTGCCCGGCCGATCCCGATCGAAGGTCCGCTACGCCGTCGCGGGCAACGAGGGGCGGTTCGGCATAGCGCTGCTGGTCACACGCCACGATCGTGGCGTTGGGCGTGACGTTACGGGGTGGGCGAGTGTCGTGCGCGCTCACGACTTTAGGTAACAGACAGATAACGGGAACAAAACGAACGTATAAAGTAGGTAATATTGCCAGGAACACGGCGATTTTCGAAAATGATCTGAGAATGGCATTCAGTAATAATTGTGAATCATTTCACAACGTTGACGGTGCCGCGTTGGTCGTCGCGGGACGGTCGCTGTTACCCGGGGACGGTGGCCATGAGCCGTTCCGGGGGATCGGCGGCGGACCGATGCCGATCGAGCACGCGCCGGGCATCGCGCTGGGCGCCTGGGGCGGGCTGAACGCGACGGCCATCGCCGTGCCGGGGCTGCCCGCGTACGACGGGACGCATGTGCTCGATCTGGTCCTGGCGGTCGTCATCGGCGTCGTCACAGCGCTCGTGATCGCCGTGGTTCGCCGTGCCGCCGGCGAGCTCGCGGGCCTCGGACGCGGTCCTCGCAGCCTTCCCCGTGGCAGCCGCGGCCTGGATCGCGGTCGCGGCGCTCGACCGCCGACACAGCTTACTGGTGGGTGAACGACGCTGTCACACCGCCGCCGCTAAGCGCGAGTTGCCCGTCCGATGAAGACCAGTTGACTCCGGCCTGGAGCCACTGTTCGAACCAGTTTTCCTGCGCGATGAAGGACTCCGGGTCGGGGTAGCATCCCTTCTCCGTAATCCTCCAATCGGTGAGGTGCGTCGTCGTCGGGGTCGATACAAGGGTGCCGGTCAGTTCATTGCAGCCGGGGAAGGCATCAAGATTGGAGCCGTCGATAAGCAATTGGATGCTTGTCTTCGGCACCAACTCACGTCCCTGCATGTGAGCAAGCGCCCATGTCCCGCTAGGCACTGAGACGTCTGGAGCGGTGGAAGCCGTGGGGGTGGTGGGCGGATCTCTGGAGTCGCGTACGTCGTCGGCTGGAGCAAGACCAGCACATGAGACGGCCAAGAATAGAGCGATTGCTAGGCCGACGCCGCGTGTGAGTTGGGAGTATTGGCCAATCATGCGATTACATCCAACCACGAAGGTCATTCTGCCGACCTGCAATCAAACTCACTCCGGCATTGTGAGTTGTCGATCCTGCGCTATGAACGGCCAGGACATAACTACCCGCCTCGAACACGGGCGCGCCACTTTCGCACCCTGCGGTGTCCATGTCGTAGTCGGTTTCCGTCACGTCTTGGTATGTTTTTGAGCCTGCGCTACCCCACAGTGTCTTGGACAGCTTATCACACGGGTATCCCGCAAGTGTCAGGGATGCTACCCCTGGGTAGGCGAAACCGAACCAGCCCGTAGCATTCCCAACCGTACAGTTGAGACGAATAGAACCATAGTCATAACCAATGCCACCAACTGTCTTATATGACGGTGGAAAATGGACGCCTGATGCTCCACACGAGCCATAGGGAGCCGATGAGCCGTTTGCGCCAGGGGTTATGATATAACCGGCGCTGTTTGTATTAAGAGCTCTATCCCATAGGCAATGAGCAGCCGTAACGACGGCACTGGCGCCGTACATAAATCCGGTGCAACCGTAGGTCTTTCCCGCATTAACAAAACTTATGTGTACGACCGCACTCCACGGGAAGACAGTAGTTGCCGTAATCTGCTTCCGGGTATCGGCTCCAATAATAGAATTCGGCGAGAACGAAGCGGGCGAAGGACTCGATTCCTCAGCGGGAAACGAGACCCCTGTGGTGTCGGCTAGATTTCCGGTACCAACGTAAGGTTGGCCAAATGCCGGTGGCTGTGGCGAAACTGATGATTCGGCAGCAGAAGCGGGGGCCAATGCGGTGCTCAAGGCGGAGGCGGTCAAAAAAGTCACCACAATTGTCGCGACTCCGACTCTTGATCTGGGTTTGCGCACGCCATCCTCCGATTCGTTTCAATTTGCTGGCCTTAGATGAACCAGACGGATAGTGTGTGTACCACTGTCGGTCCTGCCCGTCAAGAATTCGCGAGGACGTTTTGTTCAGACGATGTGTCATAACGGGCTCCTCGGAATGGTCAGGCAGCACGCACGGAGCAGGGGCGTCACGTCCGTGCCTGACGGAGGCGCGCGACCACACGCATGTGAAGGGTGAGCTTGAATATCGGAGCGTCGCGGTAGGGGCTGTGGCCCGCCGGAAGTTCGCGTCTGACCGTCCAGAGTCCGGCGTCAGACTCGGCAGACGCCGTCGGTGCAGTTGTCTGCGCCGGCGGCATCGGCGGTGCCGCCCGGACCGCTTGCGCCAGCGGCATTTTCGGCGCCCACCATGGTCAGCGGGTGTGCAGTGGCCCATGCCTGTTCGAGCGCATCTCGCAGCACCGCGACGTCTTGTGCGCCGGCGATCCCGTATTTCCGGTCGATCACGAAGAACGGCACCGCGTCGATGCCGAAGGCGCGGGCCAGCGACAGGTCCTCGCGGACGGCGTCGGCGTACCGGTCGCTCGCCAGCACGGCGCGCGCCTCATCCCGGTCGAGGCCGACCTCGGCTGCGAGGTCCGCGAGCGATTCGGGGTCGCCGACGTCCTCGCCGCGGGAGAAGTACGCGGTCAGCAGTCGCTCCTTGAGTGCGGCCTGCGTTCCGCGTTCTGCGGCGAAGTGCAGCAGCCGATGCGCATCGAACGTGTTCGCCGGGTGGGCGATGTCAAGGTGGAGGTCGAGCCCTACGCCGGCGGCCACCCCGCTGACGCGGGCGTTCATCGCCTCGGCCTGTGCGATCGACACGCCGTACTTCTCGGCGAGCCGCTCCACCTGGGTGCCGGTCACGTCCTTGGGTGTGGTCGGGTCGAGCTGGAAGGAGCGGAAGGTCACCGTCACGTCGTCACGATGCGCGAAACCGTCCAGCGCCTGCTCCAGCCGCCGCTTGCCGATGTAACACCACGGGCACACCACATCCGAGAACACCTCGACCTGCATCGCCATCCTGCCTTTCCCTGGTCCGCTCGGGTCAACCGCGCGACCCCGGAGCCTATTCCGTTCCTGGGCCAAGTTGATCGGCGCAGGGTGCGGCCGAGAACGACGTCATCGTCGTCATACTCGCTGCCGACCCGGCGAAAACCGGAACCTGCGCGGCCGAAACCGCCAGCGACGCAACCGAAACCGCCACCGGGATACCGGTTCGATCAGGCGAACGCCTCGCTGATCACGGCCTGCTGCTCCACGGCGTGCACCTTGGCGGAGCCGGCCGACGGCGCGGCCATGGCCCGCCGCGAGACGCGCCGAATGCCCGCCAGGCGCGGCAGCAGCTCGGGCAGGTTCTGCGCCATGAAGCTCCACGCGCCCTGGTTCCGCGGCTCCTCCTGCACCCAGCGGAACTCGACGCCCTCGCCGTACGGCGCCAGGACGGACTCGAGTTTGCGGCGCGGGATCGGGTAGAGCTGCTCGAGGCGGACGATCGCCGTGTCGGTGATGCCGTGCTGGGTCCGGTAGTGATCCAGCTCGTAGAAGAGCTTCCCGGAGACCAGCAGCACCTTTCGCGCTGCGGACGGGTCGACGGAGGTGTCCGGCAGCACCGACTCGAACTTGCCGGTGGTGAAGTCCTCCACAGCGGAGACGGCGTCTTTCAGGCGCAGCATCGACTTCGGCGTGTAGACGATCATCGGCCGGTGCACCCCGTCGAGCACGTGCCGCCGCAGCAGATGGAAATAGTTGGCCGGGGTGGACGGCTGGGCGACCGTCATGGAGCCCTCGGCGCACAGCTGCAGGAACCGTTCGATGCGCCCGGAAGTGTGGTCCGGGCCCTGCCCCTCCTGGCCGTGCGGGAGCAGCAGCACCACGCCGGACTCCTCGCCCCACTTCGCCTCGCCGGACGACAGGTACTCGTCGATCACCGACTGCGCGCCGTTGACGAAGTCGCCGAACTGGGCCTCCCAGATCACCAGCGCATCGCGATTGGCGACCGAATAGCCGTACTCGAAGCCGAGCGCCGCGTACTCGGTGAGCGCCGAATCGTAGATCAGGAAGCGCTCCTGGCCTTCCGTGAGATGTTGCAGCGGAAGGTATTCCGCACCGTTCTTCCTGTCGATGAGTGCGGCGTGCCGCTGCGAGAAGGTGCCGCGCCGGGTGTCCTGCCCGGCCATGCGCACCATCCGGCCTTCGGCCGCGATCGATCCGAGCGCGAGCAGTTCGGCGAACGCCCAGTCGATGCCGCCGTGGCGGGACATCTCCTGCCGCCGGTCGAGGACGGTCTTCACCCGCGGATGCACGGTAAACGTCTCGGGGATCTCGACGTGTGCGTCGCCGATCCGGTGCACCAGCTCCACCGGGATGTTCGTGATCACCTTGGTGGGGATCTGCTGCTGCGCCTCGACCGACGGCGACGGCTCGGGGACGGCCTTCTCCAGCTCGCGAACCTCGTTGAACACCCGCTCGAGCTTGGTGTGGTAATCCCGCACGAGCTCGTCGGCATCCTCCGGCGAAAGGTCGCCGCGGTCGACGAGTGCTTCGGTGTATATCGTGCGCACCGACCGTTTGCCGTCGATGATCTCGTACATCTGCGGGTTCGTCATGGACGGGTCGTCGCCCTCGTTGTGCCCGCGGCGGCGGTAACACACCATGTCGATGACGACGTCCTTGCTGAACCGCTGCCGGTACTCCACGGCCAGCCGGGCGACCCAGGCCGCGGCCTCCGGGTCGTCGCCGTTCACGTGGAAGATCGGCGCCTGGATCATCTTGGCGACGTCAGTGGAGTACTCGCCGGACCGCGAATGCTCCGGTGCGGTGGTGAACCCGACCTGGTTGTTGATCACGACGTGTACGGTGCCGCCGGTGCGGTATCCGCGCAGCTGGGAGAGGTTCAACGTCTCGGCGACCACGCCCTGCCCGGCGAACGCGGCATCCCCGTGCAGCATGACGGCCATGACGGAATACCCGCCGTCGCCCTTCTCGCTGCCCTTGTTCAGCACGTCCTGCTTGGCCCGGACCACGCCTTCGAGCACCGGGTCGACGACCTCCAGGTGCGAGGGGTTGGCGACCATGGAGACGTCCAGCTGGCCCTCACCGGACGGCGGGATGTACTTGCCCTCGGCCCCCAGGTGGTACTTGACGTCGCCGGACCCGTGCGCTTGCGACGGATCGCGGTTGTCCTCGAACTCGCGGAAGATCTGCGAATACGGCTTGCCGATGATGTTCGCCAGCACGTTGAGTCGGCCGCGGTGCGCCATGCCGATCACGACCTCGTCGAGACCGCCGTCCACCGCGGTGGCGAGGACCGCATCCAGCAGCGGGATCAGCGTCTCCCCGCCTTCGAGCGAGAACCGTTTCTGCCCAATGTATTTCGTCTGCAGGAAGGTCTCGAACGCCTCCGCGGCGTTGAGCCGCGACAGGATGTACTTCTGCTCCTGAACGTCCGGGTTCGCGCGGTGCCGCTCGACCCGCTCCTGGATCCAGCGCCGCTGCACCGGGTCCATGATGTGCATGTACTCGACGCCGACGGTGCGGCAGTAGGCGTCGCGCAGCACGCCGAGCACGTCGCGCAGCTTCATGAAGTCCTGGCCGTTGAACCCGCCGACCGGGAACTCCCGCTCCAGGTCCCACAGTGTCAGGTCGTGTTCCAGCACGTCCAGGTCCGGGTGCTTGCGCTGCCGGTAGTTCAGCGGATCGATGTCGGCCATCAGGTGGCCGCGGGTGCGGTACGCGTCGATCAGTTCGAGCACTCGCGCGGTCTTGCCGAGCTTGCCGTGGCGGCCGAGGCTGCGGTCGGCGACCCAGCGCACCGGCTCGTACGGCACCCGCAGGTCGGCGAAAACGTCGTCGTAGAAACCGCTCTCGCCGAGCAGCAGCGCGTGGATGCGCTTGAGGAACTCGCCGGATTCGGCGCCCTGGATGATGCGGTGGTCGTAGGTCGAGGTCAGCGTCATGATCTTGGAGACGCCGAGTTCGGCGATGGTCTCTTCGCTCGCGCCCTGGAACTCGGCGGGGTACTCCATCGCGCCGACGCCGATGATGGCGCCTTGGCCGGACATCAGCCGCGGCACCGAGTGCACGGTCCCGATGCCGCCCGGGTTGGTCAACGAGATCGTCGTTCCGGCGAAGTCCTCCATGGTGAGGTTGCCGTCCCGGGTCTTGTGGACGACCTCCTCGTACGCCGTCCAGAACTCGGTGAACGTCATGTGCTCGGTCGCCTTGATGGGCACGACGACCAGCGACCGGTTGCCGTCCTTGCCGGGCAGATCGATGGCCAGACCCAGGTTGACGTGGGCCGGCGTGACGACCTGCGGCTTGCCGTCGATTTCGGCGAAATGCCGGTTCATGCCGGGGAAGTCGGCGAGGGCGCGCACCATCGCGTAGCCGATGAGGTGCGTGAAGGAGATCTTGCCGCGGCGGTGCCGGCGCAGGAAATTGTTGATGACGATGCGGTTGTCGGCGATGAGCTTCGCCGGAACGGCGCGCACCGAGGTCGCGGTGGGGATCTCCAGCGACGCGACCATGTTCCGCACGACGGCGCCGGCAGGGCCGCGCAGCGGGGACGCGGTATCGGTCGGTTCAGCTGGTGCTGC
>JAFIHI010000192.1 GCA_017848755.1 Nakamurella sp.
CGGCCTGCTGCCCGGCGGCACGCGACACCTGAGAGCGCGCATTCGCGCGGCGTGCCCGCACCCGCTCGGCCCGCCGCGCGGCCCGCCGCGAGGACGGCCGGTCGACGCGGGACACCCCGATGCCAAGGAAGGCCGCGAGCCCGCGCGGGCCGGCACCGTGCAGCGCGGCCGCGGCTTGCGGTTCTCGACGCGCGAAGTTCGCGAGCAGGGCGAAAACCACCATGGTGATCACCAGAGACGTGCCACCGGAGGAGAACATCGGCAGCGGAATCCCCGTCACCGGCAGCAGGCCCGTCACATAGCCGATGTTCACCGCGGCCTGCCCGACGAGCCACACGGTGCCGCCGGCTGCGGCGATCTTGACGAACGGGTCGACGTTCCGCCGGGCGATCCGCAGGCCGACGTAGGCCAGCACCGCGAACAGCACGATGATCGTGAGCGTGCCGATCAGGCCGAGTTCCTCGCCGATGATGGCGAAGATGAAGTCCGAGTCCGCGTTCGGCAGCCTGCCCCACTTCATCTTGGACTGGCCGAGTCCGACGCCGAACAGCCCGCCGCTGCCCATCGCATAGAAGCCTTGGAACGACTGGTAGGTCGACGCGGGGTCGGCGACGTCCGGGTGCAGCCAGGCGGTGACGCGCGCCATCCGATACCCGGCCGAGGTCGCCAAGAAGCCCAGGGCGAGCGCGCCGGCGGCGGCGAGCCCGCCGAAGATCCACAGTTGCGCGCCCGCGAAGTACAGGACCGCCAGGAACACGATCGTCAAGGTGACGGTGGTGCCGAGGTCCGGTTGCAGCATGACGAGCCCGACCATCAGCACGAAGACGGGCAGCACCGGGATGAGCAGGGACTTGAGCCTGCGGTAGGGGGAGCGCACCGACGCCATCACATGCGCGGACCACAGCAGCAGCGCGAGCTTGGCGACCTCGCTGGGCTGGAACTGGAAGCTGTGCCCGATCGAGATCCAGCTGCGCGCACCCCAATAGGTGGTGCCGATGTGCGGGATCAGCACAGCCGCCAGTAGCGCAAGCGACACGATCACGGCCGTCGTCGACAGCGACCGGATGAGCCGCAGCGGCATGCGGATGACGATGACGAACGCGATCAGCCCGATGACGGCGAACAGCGCCTGATTGGTGAAGACCGCGAACGCGGAATCCGATCGACGGAACGCGGTGGCCGCGGACGACGAGAGCACCATGAGCAGCCCGAAGCCGAGCATCAGCGCGAAGACGGCGAGAACGAGGTGGAACGAGGCCATCGGCCTGTCCAGCCAGTCGGAGACCACGCGCCAGGGCACGGCCCGACCAGCCCGGCCGACCCGAACGCGTCTGGGTGCCCGCCGACGCTCGCCGGTGGCAACGGTCCCTGAACTGGTCGTTGAACCAGTCATCACTGAACCAGTGGTCGCCATGAGCGCATCACCCTCCCGTCAGCGAAAGCCAGTCGGCGTAGAACAGGCCGACACCGACAGTCGCGGACATGGCCGCGAGCAACCAGAAACGCACCATGACCGTCGTCTCCTTCCACCCGCCCAGCTCGAAGTGGTGGTGGAACGGGGCCATCCGGAACACCCGGACGTGCCGGGTACGGAAGACGACGATCTGGATGACGACGGACAGCATCTCGACGACGAAGAGTCCGGCGATGACCACCAGCAGCAGCTCCGTGCGGGTGAGGATGGACAGACCGGCGATGAGTCCGCCGAGCGCCAGCGACCCGGTATCCCCCATGATGATCCGCGCCGGGTGCGCATTCCACCACAGAAACCCGACGCAGCCGCCGAGCGCAGCCGCGGTCACCACGGCCAGGTCGAGCGGATCGCGCACGGCATAGCAGCCGTGTCTCGCGGCCTCGGAGAGCACCGCGGAGCACGAATTGCGGAGCTGGAAGAACCCGATCACCACGTAGGTGCCGAGCACCATGACCGAAGATCCGGCGGCCAAACCGTCGAGCCCGTCGGTGAAGTTGACCGCATTGGACCACGCCGCGATCAGCAGCACAGCGACGATGACGAACCCGACGACGCCGAGCGGCAGCCACGCGAGGTTCCGGGTGTAGGAGAAGTATGTCGAGCCGGGCGTCAGGCCGTTGCCGTTCCGGAACAGCAGACAGCCGATCGCGAACGACACCGCAATGAACGTCTGCCCGGCGAACTTCATCCGCTTGTTCAGCCCCAGGTTGCGGTGCCGACGAATCTTGATGAAGTCATCCAGGAACCCGACCAGGCCCATGCCGGTGGTCAGATACAGCAGCAGCCACCCGGAGGCCGTCGGTCCGCCGCCGCCGAGCAGCACCTGCACCAGGGTCGCCACCGCGTAACCGGCCCACATGGCGACCACAATGGCCATCCCGCCCATGGTCGGGGTACCGCGCTTCGTCAGGTGCGTCTTCGGTCCGTCCTCGCGGATCTCCTGGCCGAAACCCTCGCGGGAGAAGACGCGGATGAGCCTCGGCGTCAGCAGGATCGACACGAGCAGACCCACGATCGCCGCTACCAGGATGATCTTCACGCGCGCTCCTCGCCATCCCAGGCCGCAGCCGAGGGGTGCACGGCCGGCGCCGACGACAACGCGTCGATGAATCGTGCGGCGAGGCGCTCTAGGCCGACCGCGCGTGACGCCTTGACGAGCACCACGTCGGTCGGCTGCACCATACCGGCCAGCAGGGCGACGGCGGTGTCGATGCCGCTGACCCACAGCGGGCGATGGCCGCCGATCTGCTCGAAGACGCGATCGGCCCCGTCGAAGATCGGACGTGCCGCATCGCCGACGGCCAGCACCTGCACGCCGCCGCGCTGGGCTTCCGCGCCGATCCGCCGGTGTTCCTCAGCCGACGCCGCGCCGAGCTCGGCCATTTCGCCGAGCACCGCCCACCGGACGCCGGACGCCTCGATCTGCGCCACGGCGTCCACTGCGGCGCGAACGGATTCGGGATTGGCGTTGTACGCGTCGTTCACGAGGGTGATGCCGCCGGGAAGTCGCGTCACGGCCATCCGCCATTTCGAGACCGGGCCAGCCGCGGAGAGCGCGTCGGCGATCGCGGAAACGCCCATACCGACGGCTCGGCCCACCGCTGCCGCCGCCAGCGCATTGGGTACCTGGTGCTCGCCGACCACCGCAAGTCGCACCGGCGCGGCGCCTTCCGGCGTCACGAGCCGGAAGGACGCACGCGCGGACGAATCGAGACGAATGTCTGCGGCGCGCACGTCCGCGGGCACCGTTGCGGGTGATGCGACCGACGTGCGGACGACGGCGGCCGTGGTGCGCGACGCCATAGCGGCGACGCGGTCGTCGTCCGCGTTCAGGATCGCGACACCGCCGTCCGCTGCGCTGGGCAGCGCCGCCACGAGTTCGCCTTTGGCGTGCGCGATCGCGTCCCGGCTACCGAACTCGCCGAGATGAGCCGAGCCGACGTTGAGCACCGCGCCGATCCGCGGTGGTGCAATCTCGGCGAGCGCCGCGATGTGACCGACGCCGCGCGCGGACAGCTCGAGCACGAGGAAGTCCGTGGCTGCATCCGCGCGGAGCACTGTATAGGGATGGCCGAGTTCGTTGTTAAACGACTCAGGCGGGGCCACCACGCTGCCCGCCCGCGACAACACCGCCGCGATCAGGTCCTTGGTCGACGTCTTGCCAGCGGACCCGGTCACCGCCACCACCGTCAGGCCGTCGGCCACCAGGCGTCGGCAGACGTGGCGCGCCAGCGCGGACAAGGCGGCCAGCACGGCGGCGGAGCCCGGGTCCGAACCGTCGGCCGGCGGTCCCGCGGGCGACACCGCCGGCGCCACCAGTGCCGGGAGTTCCGGGACGGGCCGCGAGCCAACGACGGCCACGGCGCCCGCACGGGCCGCGGCGGCCGTGAAATCGTGCCCGTCGACGCGCTCCCCGGCCAATGCGACGAACAGGGCTCCCGGTGTGACCTTGCGCGAATCGAATTCGACGCTGGACACCGTCATATTCGCCGCTCCGGCCGGCACGTCGGCACCGATGACGGCGGCCACCTCGGCGAGCGTCATGGGGATCATGGATGCCCGCCCGGCTGGGTCACGAGGTCGGTGAGCGCGGCCGCGAGCTCCTGCGTATCGGAGAACGGGTGGACGACCCCGTCGATCTCCTGCCCCTGCTCGTGGCCCTTGCCGGCGACGAGCACCACATCGCCGGGCCGCGCCGCGGCGACCGCCGCACGGATCGCCTCCCGCCGGTCACCGATCTCGCGGACCTCGGCTTCGGCGACATCGCTGGCACCGCTCAGGATCTGGCCGCGAATGACGGCAGGGTCCTCGGACCGCGGGTTGTCGTCGGTGACGATGACGAGGTCCGCGCCGCGGGCGGCGACGGTGCCCATCACCGGCCGCTTCCCGTGATCGCGATCGCCCCCGGCGCCGACGACGGCGATGACCCGCCCCGTGCAGTGCTCTCGCACGGCGTCGAGCACCGCCGCCAATGCCGCTGGCTTGTGCGCGTAGTCGACGATCGCGAGGAACGGCTGGCCCACGTCGACCCGCTCCATCCGCCCCGGCACCCGGACAGTGGCCAGGCCCGGCGCCGCAGCGGCCGGGTCGACCCCGGCGGCCGCGACGCACGCGAGCGCGGTGACGGCGTTGGTGACGTTGAAGGCCCCGGGGAGCGAGATCTGCGCCGGAAGGTGCAATCCCGCGGGTCCGGAGATCGTCATCTCCTGCACGCCTGGCGGGCCCGGTTCGGCCCGGGCGGTCCAGTCGGCGACGCCATCGGGCAGCCCGGATACCGTCTGGGCGGCGGGGCGATCCGCGGCGAGCCGGCGGCCGTAGTCATCGTCGATGACGACGACCTCGGCCCGGGCCCGTCCGTCGAAGAGAAGCCGTTTCGCCGCGAAATAGCTCTCCATGTCGCCGTGGAAGTCGAGGTGGTCCTGCGACAGATTGGTGAACGCGGCGACGGCGAATTCGACGCCCGCCACTCGCCCCAGCGCGAGCGCATGGCTGGAAACCTCCATGGCGACAGCCGTAACACCGCGCTGCACCATAACGGCGAACAGGGCCTGCAGGTCCGGCGCCTCGGGCGTGGTCAACGCGCTCGGCAGCGCCTGACCGTCGATCCGGGCGACGACGGTTCCGATCAGCCCGGCGCGGTGTCCGGCCGTGGCGAGCGCGGCCTCGATGAGGTAGCAGCTAGTGGTCTTGCCCGAGGTGCCCGTGACGCCGATGACGTCGAGTCGCCTGCTCGGGTAGCCGTAGATGCGCGCCGCCAGCGGGCCGAGCGTCGCCCGCGGCTCGTCGACGATCACCACCGGGACCGGCACAGTGCCGAACTGCGGCAGCAACGCGGCATAGCCCGCCGGATCGGTGACGATCGCGACGGCCCCGTCCGCGACCGCCTGCGCCGCGAACGAGGCCCCGTGCGCCGCGCTGCCCGGCAGCGCCGCGAACACATCACCGCGCCGGACCGACCCGGTGCGCAGGCTGATGCCGCTGACCGCGACGTCCACCGCCGAGGGATCACTGCCCGCGACACTGCCCGGGGGGCTCACGGCGGCATGGATGTGCGCGGCGAGTTCGCGCAGCGGCACCGGGCGCAGGCCGACCGGCCGGGGCGGCGGCATGGATGTGACGGACACGATCTACTCGCCCAGGTTCGTGTACAGCTGATAGACCGGGGCCTTGCTCGTGGAGGGCGGAATGTCGAAGGCGCGCAAGGCATATGCCGCGATGTTCTTGAACAACGGGGCGGCGACCCCGCCTCCTTCCGCGCCTCCTCGCGGGGCATCCAGCATCACCGCGATGACGAAGGCCGGGTGATCGGCCGGCACGATGCCGGCGAACGTTGCGGTGACCTTCGTCTGCGAGTAGCAGCCGCATTTCGGGTCGACCTGTTGGGCGGTCCCGGTCTTGCCTGCCACCTGATATCCGTTGAGCGCCGCCGTCGGCGCGGTTCCGTGGTACATGATGTCGCCGCTCTGCACCGTACCGCGCAACATGTCGAGCAGGGTGTTCGCCGACTTCTCGGACAGTTCGCGAACCGGTTTCCCGGACGTGACAGGGGTGGTCACCCCGTCCTTCGTAGTCGAGGCGACGATCGACGGCGGGATCCGTACACCGCCGTTGGCGATACCTTGGTACATGTCCGCCATCTGCAGGAGGGTGATCGAAAGACCTTGGCCGATAGGAAGATTCGCGAAAGAGGTGGCGGACCATTGCGATTGCGGAGGGACCAGCCCAGCGGATTCGGCGGGGAGTTGGATGCCGGACTTCTGGCCGAGTCCGTACTTCTCGAGTTCCGCAGCGAACGCGTCCTGTCCGACCTGCTGCGCGATCATCAACGTGCCCACGTTGCTCGACTTCGCGATGATGCCGGTCGCCGTCATGCCCACCCGCCCATGGGGCCACGCGTCGTGAATCGTATGGCCACCCATCCGAATGGAACCGGGTACGGCGTAGTGCGTGGTGGGCGTGATCAACCCCCGTTCCAGCGCCGCGCCGAAGGTCACGGCTTTCATCACGGACCCCGGCTCGAACGGTGACGTAATGGCCATATTGCCGACCTCGGCGGGCGTCTTGCCCTGGTAATAGCTGGCCATCGCATACACGTCCGGGCTGGTGGCGCTGCGGATCAGCGCCATCCCGCCCTTCGATCCGCTGCTCTCGACGGCGCTCTGCAGCATCTGCTGGACCGCGTACTGCAGATCGGCGTCGATGGTCAGGGTGACGTTGCCACCGTCCACGGCCGCGACCTCGTCGCGCTGGGTGCCGGGAATGGGCCGGCCCATGGCGTCGATGTCCACGGTGCGCTGGCCGTCGGTGCCCGACAGCAACGAGTCGTACTTGACCTCGACCCCGCCGGTCCCGTGGCCATCCCAATTGGTCGCCCCGAGCAGTGACTGCAGGTCAGGGCCCTCCGGGTACTGGCGCAGGTCCTGGCGTTCGGTGGTGATCGGGCTGCGGCCCGTCGGTTTGATGGCGGTCAGGATCTCTTCGACGATGGCGTCGGCCTGGGCCGGCAGCAGCCCGCGCGCCAGGTAGACGTAGGTCGACTTGCCATCGGTCAGCTTGGTGAAGACGTCGGCCGCGGTCACCTGGGGAGCGAGCGCCTTGCCGATGATGTCGGCGACCGTGTGGCGCTCGGCGTCAGAGGTGAACAGGGCGGGCCACGCGGCCAGGGCACGTCCCTGGACGGTGAATGCCAGCGGCGTGCCATGCCGGTCGTAGATGGCACCGCGGCTGGCGGGCAGGTCGATCGTGCGGCCCTGCTGCTGCGCGGCCTTGGTGGCGTAGGTGGAGGCGTCGACGGCCTGGATGCGCACCAGTTGGGTGCCGGCGGCCCCGAACATGACGAGGACCACGGTGAGTGCCAGCCACGCGCGGCCCCGGTGGCCGAGCCCGCGGGTCGCGAGGCGCGGGCGCTTCCCGCCATGCCCGGCCGCGGGGCGACCCACCGACCCGGAGCGGCGGCGCTGGTCCTCGGCCACGAGAGCCGCCACGCGCCGCGTGGTACGACCACGGCGAGCGACCGTGGCGGGACGGCTCATCGGCCCGCCCCAGCGTGCGCATTCGCTGTGACCGGTTCGGGCGTACCGATCAACGTCGCGTTCCCGTCGGCGTCGATCGTCATAATGGCCGCGTCACCCGCAGGCACCAGGCCCATCGCCTGGGCCTCCTGCGCCAGCCGCGGGGTCGCCCCGAGATCGGCAATGGTGCGGCCCAGCTCCTCGATCTGCAATCGCAGCTGCGCCGACGTCATCGTGGCCTGCTCGGTGCGCATGCCCGACTCGTCCATCTTCGTATTGAGGTAGAGCACCGAGCCGACTCCACCGCCGAGCACCGCGATGAGTGCTACCACGAAAGGCACGCGCAGCAGCGCCGCGCGCATGGGCCGTCCGGCGGCGGCCACTCGCGTGGGCACAGCGTCGCGCGGCCGGACACGGCCGGACGCTCGCCCCGCCCGCGGTCTCGCCCCACGCGCGGTGCGCTCATCCTGCTGGTGCGAGGTGGTCGTCATGGGCGGTGCTCCAGACGCTCGGCGGCGCGCAGGCGGGCAGAGGATGCGCGCGGATTGCGCTCCGCCTCTTCGCCGCTCGGACGTTCCGCACCCTTGGTGATCCACCGGAAGGTGGGACCGTGCCCCTTGAGTTCGATCGGCAGTTCGAGCGGGGTCGTGGACGTCGTCATGGGCGCGATCGCGCGCTTGACGATGCGATCCTCCAACGATTGATAGGAAAGCACCGCGATCCGGCCGCCCTCCCTGAGCACCGACATCGCGGCCGGAATCGCCCTGGACAGGGCCCCGAGTTCGTCGTTGACCTCGATGCGCAGCGCCTGGAAGGTGCGCTTTGCCGGGTGCCCGCCGGTGCGCCGCGCGGCAGCCGGAATCGCGGAACGGATGAGGTCGACGAGTTCGCCGCTGGATCGCAGGGGGGCCCGCTCGCGCCGTTCGATGACGGCCGCCGCGATGCGGCCCGCGAACCGCTCCTCGCCGTACACGCGCAGGATGCGCGCGAGGTCCGCCTTCGAGTAGGTCGCCAGCACGTCGGCGGCGGTGATCCCGGTCGTGGGGTCCATCCGCATGTCCAGCGGCGCGTCGATCGCGTAGGCGAAACCGCGGTCCGCGCGGTCGAGTTGCATCGACGAGACGCCGAGGTCGAACAGCACCGCGTCGATGCGGTCACGCTCGTCCGCCGCGGCGGTCTCGACGACGGATCCGATGGCGTCGTATACGGCGTGGACCGTGGTCAGCCGGCCGCCGAATCCGGCAGCGGCGATGCGGGCCCGGGCGTGGCCGAGCGCCTCCGGGTCCCGATCGATCCCGATCACGTGCAGACGCGGATGCGCCGCCAGCAGCGCGAGCGTGTGGCCGCCGAGGCCGAGCGTGGCGTCGACCAGCACCGGCTCGGTGCCGGACAGCGAGGGCGCGAGGATCTGCGCCACCCGCTCGGCTAGCACCGGAGTGTGGAGATCTCCGCTGCCGCTATCGCCACTAGCGCCGTCCGGGTGTGGCTCCGTCACCATCGGCGCTCCCCTCGTCGTCCTGCGGTGGTGTGCGATCGGCGTCGCGCCGTGCCGACGGGTCCTCACCCGCAGCGGTCCTGGCGCGGGGGAAGTCGCGTCAGGGCCGAGGCGGGTGTGGGCCGGCCGGCAGGGGGCGGTCACCGGCGGACTCCGGTACCGGCGGTGGGCACACCGCTCGCGGCATCGTGGTCCGTGCGCGGCGCATTCGGGTTGATGTAGGCGGGCTCCTGGTCGGCCTCGTACTCGGCCCAGCGCTCCGCGTTCCAGATCTCCATCCGTTTGCCCTGACCGGTGAGGACGACATCCTTACCGAGTTCGGCGTAGTCGCGCATCCGGCTGGTCAGCATGATGCGGCCCTGCGCATCGAGCGACTGGAAATCGCTGTTGGCCAACATGTATCGAGCGGGACCGATGCGCTGCGGGTCCGTCACCGGCGCGTTGATCGCCTCCTCGGCGAACGTGTCGAAGCCGTCCTGGGTGAAGACGTAGAGGCAGCGCATATCGCCGCGCACCACCATCGCGCCATCGACGAATGCCCCGCGGTACCGGGCGGGCAGGGTCAATCGGCCCTTGTCATCGAGGCGGGGCGTGAACGTGCCGTAGAAGCCACCGGCCACAGACCCCACCTCCCTCGCCGCGCGATGGACCGGCCGCCGATCGGCCAACCCATCGATCTGCAGAGGTTACCCCATTTTGACCCACTGCGCCCCATATTCATGTTTGTTTCACCCACTGACCATGTTTGCGGCGCCACCGTGGGCCTCAACGAGGCAGAGAGCCACCAAAGTGCGGCACCCCGCGGCCGCGAGGCGCTGGCAGACTGACAGGTACCGGACGCACGCCGGGACCGGCTGGAAGGGGCGACTCGTGGCTCAGGACGTGACCGTGGGGGAGATCCCGACCCCCCTGACAGCCGAACCCATGAGCGCAGAAGCGGTGGCGCATCACGCGTCCCGGATCGGCGACGCGGTGGCCCAAGTGATCCTCGGCAAATCCGACGTCATCCGGCTCTCGCTCGTCGCGCTGCTCGCGGAGGGTCACCTGCTGATCGAGGACGTGCCCGGGACCGGCAAGACGAGCCTGGCGAAAGCGCTCGCGCGCTGCGTGTCGGGGTCGGTGAGCCGGGTGCAGTTCACCCCCGACCTGATGCCGTCCGACGTCACCGGGGTGAGCGTCTACGACCGGAACACCGCCGAGTTCACCTTCCATCCCGGTCCCGTCTTCGCCAACATCCTCGTCGCGGACGAGATCAACCGCGCCTCGCCGAAGACCCAGTCGGCGCTGCTCGAAGCGATGGAGGAACGGCAGGTCACGGTCGACGGGAACACGCTGCCGCTGGCGCGCCCGTTCCTGGTTCTCGCGACCCAGAACCCGGTGGAGATGGAAGGCACCTATCCCCTGCCGGAGGCGCAACGCGACCGATTCTTCGCCAGGACCGCCATCGGCTACCCAGATCCCGCCAACGAGGTGGCCATGCTCGCCGACCGAGAGACGGTCGACCCGCTGCACGAGATCAGCGCGATCGTCGACCAGGCGATGGTCGCCGACATGATCGACGCGGTGAACCACATCCATATCGCACCGGCACTGCGCCAGTACATCGTGGCCATCGTCGGTGCGACCCGCGGGATGCCGCAGGTGCGCCTCGGCTGCTCTCCTCGCGCCGCGCTGCACCTCGCCCGCGCGGCGAAGGCGGCCGCCGCGCTCGCCGGGCGGAATTATGTGGTCCCGGACGATATCCAGCACTTCGCCGTCCCCGTCCTGGCACACCGGTTGCTGCTGACCGTGGAGGCACACGCGGCGCACCGATCGGCTGCCTCGGTGATCAGCGAGATCATCGCGCACACCCGCGTGCCGCTGGGGCACGGCGGTTGATGTGGCGGCCGAGGTGTCGGCACCGGCGCGAGACCGGTCGCCGGAACGGGGCACAGTCGCCTCGCGCGGCGAACGCGGACTGACGACGCGCGGCCGGTGCATGGTCGCCGGCGGAGGCGCGGCGATCCTGTGCGCGCTGCTGCTCGACGAACGAGACCTGCTGCGCGTGGGCATCCTGGCCGTCGCGTTGCCGATCGTCGCCCTGCTGCTCACCGTCGCGCTGCCGGCGCCGATCAGGGCCGCCCACCGGGTCAGTCCACAGCGCCTCCAGCCCGGTGCTCTCGGGACCGTCGAACTGTCGGTGTCGAACGACGGGTCGCTGCGGACCCGGCCGATGATCGTCACCGATCCGGCGACCGAGGGCCTGACGGCCGGCGCGCGGTGCCTGATACCGCCACTGCGCCGCGGCGCGACCGCTGTGGTTCGCTATCCGCTCGCCGCCACCCGGCGAGGGCGGTTCGTGATCAGCTCGGTGACCATCCGCGTCACGGATCCCTTCGGCCTGAGCGCCACCCAACGGGTCGTGTCCTCGGAGGCGGAGGTGCTCGTCCTGCCGACGGTGATCCCGCTGGCGTCCATGCCGTCCGCGCTCGGATCGCGCTCGGCGGCGGCCGGCGTGGAGGTCGCCGGCACCACGGGCGGCGAACCGGACGTGCGGGTTCGCCCGTACTCGGCGGGCGACGACATCCGCACCGTCCATTGGCGCGCCTCCGCCCGCCGCGGCGATCTCGTGGTCCGCATGCGGGAGCCGGTCTCACACGGCGGCGCCTGCGTCCTTTTGGACCACCGCGGCCGCGCCCACCGCGGATGGGGCCGTGATTCGAGCCTCGAGATGGCGGTCACGCTGGCGGCATCGGTGAGCGTCTATCTGCTGGCGAAGGACTATCAGATCAGCCTGGTCGGGCACGGCGGCGGCGTCATCGCGGCCGGGAACGACGTCGCCGACGACGTTCTCGTGGGCCTGGCCGAGCTCGAGCCGGACGACAGCGGCCGGATGGACGTCGCCTTCCCGCCCACGGCGGGTCTTGCCATCGCCATCCTGGGGGCGCTCGACGCGCGCGACGCGCACCGGCTGGTCGCGTCCCGCCCACGTGGCTGCCGCGGTGTCGCTGTGGTGATCGAAGCCGCCGACTGGGACCGCCGCGACGGCGAGTCCGCTGCGACGGCGGCGGCAGTGCTGCGCGCCGGTGGCTGGCGGGCGGTCGTCGCGCACCGCGGCGACGACCTCGCGGCAGTGTGGCACGCGGCGAGCACTCGCGCGGATCTCCGCACCGCCGAGGTGTCATGACGACCGCCACGCGCAGCCCGCGCACAGCCGACCGGACGGAGCCCGGCGGGCCGCCAGGCCCGCGAACGACGTCATCGACGTCGACACTGGCCGCGGCACCCACGGTCTTCGGCGCGCTCGCCGTGCTCGGCGGGACGACTGCCCTGATGCCGCTGGTCGCAGGCGTGTCCTGGCTGCTGCCGGTGGCCGAGGTGGTGACCGTCGTCTGGCTGGTGGGCATCGGCGCGCGCCTGCTCCGGCTACGCCCGTGGATCGTGGAGTTGCTCCAGCTCGCCGCCCTCGCGGTGGCGCTAACCAGCCTGTTCACCACGACAGGGATCGGCGGCGTGCTGCCGGGGCCGGCGGCGGCGAGCGAGGCCGCCACCATGCTCGGGTCCGCGTGGGATCAGATCATGACGAGCGTCCCACCGGCGACCGCCACCGCGGAGCTCGGCCTGTTCATCGCGCTCGCCGTGGGAGCGGTCGCCCTCGTCGTCGACCTGCTGATCGCCGGCGCGAAAACCCCTGCGTTGGTGGCGCTTCCGCTGCTCGGCCTGTACGCGGTTCCCGCGTCGATCTACTCCGGGATGTTGCCGTGGTACGCCTTCGTGCTGCCCGCAGCGTGCTACGCGGCGTTGCTCGCCCTGTCCGGGCACCGCGGCGTCCGCGCGCAGTCGCATGCGGCCGTCTCCTTGGGCGTCTCCACCGCTGTCATCGGGGCAATCGCGATCGCCGCCTCGGTGGTGATCGCGGGCTCCGCCACCGGGATCGGCACCAACGGCCGGATCCCGCACACCAGCCACTCGGGCGGCCCCATCGGGCTGAGCCCCTGGGCACTGCTCCGCGGACAGCTCACCGATGGCCGGCCGGAGGACGTACTGAACGTGACCGGCGTGAGCCAGCCGGCGTACCTACGCACGTTCACGCTCGAGAAGTGGACCGACGACAAGGGTTTCGGATTCGGGCCGGTCTCCGCGGACGTGCCGGATTTCGACGGAACGGTGCCCGGAGCCGCGACGGGCGATGACAGTACCGTGGTGACGATCACGCCGCAGAGCTTCCGCGACAAGTACCTGCCCCTCTATCCGGACGCGACAGCCGTCTCCGGCATCGGTTCCGGCTGGAACTACGACAAGAGCCTGCAGACGGTCTTCCGCACGGATCCCACCGTGCCCGGCCCTTACACGGTGACCATCTCGCCGACCACCACGACGGCGGCCGAGCTCCGGCAGGAGAACGTGCAGTCCGGGGGCCCGCTGACGCAGACCGGCACCCTCCCCTCGCAGGTGACGAGCCTCGCGAATTCCATCACCGCGGGGACCACGAACCCCTTCGACGCCGTCGATGCCCTGTTGCACTACTTCACCGATCCGGCGAACGGTTTCACCTACTCGCTGTCCACACCGCTCGGCAACTCCGGCAACGCGCTGGTCGATTTCCTCACGAACAAGAAGGGCTACTGCGAGCAGTACGCGGCGGCGATGGCGATCATGGTCCGGTCGCTCGGCATCCCGGCGCGCGTCGGCGTCGGCTTCACCCAGGGCGTCCGGCAAGCCGACGGCAGCTACGAGATCACGTCGAATGATGCGCACGCCTGGGTCGAAGTGAAGTTCGACAAGTCCGGCTGGGTGATGTTCGACCCGACCCCGCTCGTCGACGGTCAGGGCGGACTTCAGGGGTTCGTCCCCGCGCCCAGCGGCGGGGCCGGCGCCGGCGGCGCGACGGGAACGACAACGCCGACCGCGTCGAGTTCAGGCACGGCGGCGCCGACCACCACCCACTCGTTGATCGGCGCGCTGCCACATCAGGGGCAGAAGATCCCGGAGGCGGACACCTCGCCTGCGACCAGCTCGGCGACCGGGCCGCTCGGCGGCCACCTGCCGGCCGTCTTGATCGCCATCGCGGGTATGACGCTGTTCGTGCTGCTGCTCGCGGCGCCGACCATGTTCCGAAGGGCGCGTCGCCGCAAGCGCCTGGCTCTCGCGGCGGGCCACCGGTTCGGGGCCGGGACCGCGGCGTGGCAGGAGATCCGCGACACGTTGATCGACCACGGCATCGGCCCCGGTGACGAGGAGTCCGTCCGTGCGACGGCCAACAGGCTCGCGCGTGTCGCGCACCTGCCGGCGACCGGGCGCGAGCAGCTCAAGGTGGTGATCAGCTGCGCCGAACAGGAGTGGTACGGCGCGGGCGCGGTTGGCCCGCAGAGCCCACAGCCGGATCTGGCACCGGGCGTGCAGACCGTGATCACCGCGCTGGATCGCACGCAGCCCCGGCGATGGCCGGACCGCGTCTGGCCGCGATCCCTCCGCGGGCGGCGCTAGCCGGGGGAATCCAAACACAGCGGGCGGCGCTAGCCGGGGGAATCAGGCGCGGCGCTGGCACTGAGGTCGGCACTGAACCGTGCCGCGCAGGGTTACTGACGTGCGCAGGATTACTGGTCGTCGAAGCGGCGGCGGAAGCGCTCTTCCATGCGGGTCGACAGCGGCGAAGACACTTTCCCGGGCTTCTTCGGGTCGGCCATCGCGTGCCCGCCCGGCAGGCCGTAGACGAACAGCCCGACGCCGCCCACCATAATCACGAACCCGACAACGGACACGACGACGCCCACCGCCAACAGGCTCTGCGCCGCGATCACACCGACCACGAGCGCGACCAGGCCGACGACGAACAGCCCTACGGAGAGAATCGGCCGCCGCCGTCGGATGCGCGCCGGGTCCACGTTGGATGCGAATTTCGGGTCGTCTTCGAAAAGCGCCTGCTCGATCGCATCAAGCATTCGCTGTTCGTGCTCGGAGAGCGCCATGGCCTCCTCCTGTCGGCGACCGGTTCGCGCGGGCCGATAGCACTGATCCGCCCGGCCGAACCGTGGTTCCCCTCAAGAATACGAGGTCTTCGGTCCGCTTTCCAGCGCCCCTGGTGAGCGCACCGGCGCCGGCCCTCGGTCAGCCTCCGCGCCCGTGACGCACATCGAGGTCGGCGGCCGCCGTCCCGGCCGGGCGCGCACGTCGCGGACATCACAGGCCGGTCGATGTCCCGCTATCGACGCGGGGTGTCCGGGGGTGAAATCAGCGACGCGGGGCGGGGCGCGGCAGGCCCGAATCTGTCGACGATCGCATCGAGGGCCCGTTGCGTGGCCCGCGACCCCGGCCGGACGCCGCCACCGTTCAATTCGCCCAGTTCGAGTTGCTCGGCCACGGCGTCGGCGCGGACCAGGCTCTCCAGCCGGACGCCGAGAAGCCGGACCGGCCGCTCCCCGGCCGACAGCCGCCGCCATCCGCGGACGGCCAACGCGTACGCCTGCCGATCGGTGTCCACCGGTGACGCAGCAGTTTCGGACCGCGTGACGGTGGTGAAGTCGTCGTATCGAGCCTTGAGGACGACGGTCCGGGCGGCGAATCCGGCGCGTCTGGCGCGCCGCGCGGCGGTGCCGGCGAGTTCCAGCAGCGCCCGTTCGACGGCCCCGTCGCCGACCAGGCTCTCGGCGAACGTCTGCTCGGCGCCGATCGACACCTCGGTGGTGTCGGGCGTGACGCGCCGGTCGTCACGGCCCTGCGCCAATTCGTGTAGGGATCGGGCGGCCGCCGGACCGAGGATGTGCGCCAGGGTCGCGACGTCCGCGTCGGCCACATCGCCGACCGAGGCGAATCCGCAGGATCGCAATCGGTCCGCGGTCTTGGGGCCTACCCCCCACAGGGCACCGACCGGTAACGGCCGCAGGGTCGGCAGCACCTCCGCGGGCGGGATGATGAGCAGGCCGTCCGGTTTGGCGAGCGACGAGGCAAGTTTCGCCATGAACTTGGTCGGGGCCGCGCCGACCGTCGCCGTCAGTGAAAGCTCGTCGCGCACCCGGTCGCGGATGAGTGTCGCGATCCGGCCGGGCCGGCCCAGCCGCCGGGTAGCGCCCGACACGTCGAGGAACGCCTCGTCGACCGACACCGGTTCGAGGACCGGCGTGATCTGGCCGAGCAGCCCCATCAGCGCCGCGGACGCCGTGTGGTAGGCCGCGTGATCGGGTGGGACGACGACGATGCCCGGGCACCGCGCCACCGCCTGGGCGGTCGGCATCGCGGACCGCACACCGAAGGCGCGCGCTTCGTACGTCGCGGAGAGCACCACGCCGCGCCCACCGGTGCCGGCGACCATCATGGGGCGGCCGCGCAGCGTCGGATCGCGCCGCAGCTCCACCGCGGCGAAGAAGGCATCCATGTCGACATGCAGTACGACGCAACGAGAAGCGTCGACCGCGCCGACATCCGCCGTGACGCGGCGGCCGGCCGCTTGTTGGCCCACCGATCACCTCGTTCGTCCCGGTCGCCCCGCCGTCATGCCCTCGGCGCGCCGCCGTAATCCCGCCACCCGGCCACCACCGCTGCCAGGTCACCGCCGCGCCACCGCACAGCCGGCGGCCCGGCCCACACCCGGCGGTCCGTTCAGCGCGCCGGGCTGAGCCCCACGCCGTGCAGGTCCCCGGCGATTTGGCCGAGCACCGGATGCCCGCCCAGCCGCTCCTCCAACTCCGCGAGGTCGGGTTCGTCGCCCGGCCGCCCCCGGCTGCCGGACAGCGCCGCGATCACGCCGACGCCCCGCACCGATTCCACCACGACACCGGCCCGTTCCATCAGCGCGCGCAGCGACGGCACGTCGTAGCGACGATCGTCGCCGGGACCTGCCGCCAGCATCGCCAGCGCCGACGCGTACCGCCCGCCCAGCGCCTCGCCGAGCACGGCCGACAGCCGGCCCGGCACCAGGACGGACAGGTGCCCGCCCACCCGCAGCACTGCCGCGGCGGCGGCCAGCGACCGCTGCGGGTCGTCGACATCCTGGACGACGTGGTGGTACAGCACGAGATCGGCGCTGGCCGACGGCAGCACGGCGCCCAACTGGTCGGCGTCCGCCTGCAGCGCGGTGATGCGATCCGACACTCCGGCCTCGTCGGCCCGCCGCGCGAGGCTCGCCAGCGCATCCGTCGACGCGTCGACCACCAGCACCCGGCAGCCGGCCAACGCCAGCGGGACCGCCCGCGTGCCGCTGCCGCCGCCGATGTCCACGACATCGGCCGTGGGCGTCGCCGCGACGATCCGTGCCAGCGCCCGACCGACCAGATCCGTCGGATGAGGGTCCATCATGCCTGCTTTCGTCGCGCCACCGGGGCAAGCCTAACGGGCCGCATCAACCGGCACGCCGCTCCGACAGTGCCGCGTCGACCAGGTCGAGGAACGCCGCCGCCGCGCGCACCATATCGTCTGCTTCGCGCGCCGATACCGGCACCTCGACGCCAGCGTTGATCGCCTGCCGCGTTCGGGATGCCGCCGCGAAGTACGCGGCCCACTCGGCCAGTTCCGGCGCGACCCGCGGGATGAGCTCCCAGACACTGGCCCGAGCCGCCCGGCGCGGCCGGGCGCGGGCCGCCAACACCGCCGCGGCGCCGCGGAGCGCGGCGAG
>JAFIHI010000193.1 GCA_017848755.1 Nakamurella sp.
AGGGTGTTGCCATCGGGGCATTGCCGTGGCGGAGTTGCCGGCCGGGGCGCTGTCGGTGGGTCCGTCTACCGTTCGGGCCATGGTGACGACCCCCCGCCGCGCGCAGCGGCTGTACCGATGCGGCGACTGCGGTCACGAGACGGCGAAGTGGGTCGGGCAGTGTCCGGCGTGCCAGGCCTGGGGAACTGTGGCGGAGCAGTCCGCGCCGCCCATCGCCTTGCGCCGGGTCACTGTCACGGCGCCCGCGTCGCCCGCGGTTCGTTTGCGCGATGTCGACGCTCGCGCCGTGGCGCCGTGTCCGAGCGGCGTTCCGGAGTTCGATCGGGTGCTCGGCGGCGGCCTGGTGCCGGGTGGTGTGGTGCTGCTGGCCGGGGAGCCCGGGATCGGGAAGTCAACCCTGTTGCTGGCAGCGGCGCAGGCGTGGGCGTCGAACGGGCACGGCCGCGCCCTGATCGTCACCGGCGAGGAGACAGCCGCCCAGGTGAGATTGCGCGCCGACCGGCTCGGCGCCGCGCACGAGGACCTGTATCTGGCGGCGGAGACCGAACTGTCGGCCGTGCTCGCCCATATCGATGAGGTTCGGCCGCGTCTGCTCATCGTCGACTCCGTGCAGACGATCGCGGATGCCGCCACCGATGGGGCAACAGGCGGGGTGTCGCAGGTGCGTGCGGTGGCGGCGGCACTGACGTTGATCGCGAAACAGCGCGCCATCGCGTGCGTGCTGGTCGGGCATGTCACGAAGGACGGCGCGGTCGCCGGGCCGCGCGTGCTGGAGCATCTCGTCGACGTGGTACTGCATTTCGAGGGGGATCGCGGGTCGCTGCTGCGTCTGATGCGAGGCGTGAAGAACCGATTCGGCCCCGCAGACGAGGTCGGCTGTTTCCAGATGACGGACTCCGGAATCGAGTCGATGCCGGACCCGTCCGGGCTGTTCCTGTCCGAACGCCGGCCCGGCGTCGCCGGAACGTGCACCACGGTGACGATGCAAGGCAGGCGCGCGATGCCGATCGAGATCCAGACCCTGGTGGGTCCGCCCGCCAGCGGCGGGCACCGCACCGTGTCCGGCCTGGATGCCGCACGCGTCTCGATGGTGCTCGCGGTGGTCTCGCACTGGGCGGGGGTGGCGGTCGCCGGCTGCGATGTGCTCGCCGCGACGGTTGGCGGTGCGCGCACCGTCGAGCCGGCGGCGGACCTGACGCTGGCGCTCGCCGTGTGGTCGTCGGTGCGCGACATTCCGCTGCCGCCATCGCTTGTCGTGATCGGTGAGTTGGGGCTGTCCGGCGAGGTGCGGCCGGTGCCGGCCCTCCCCCAGCGGCTCGCCGAAGCGGCACGGCTGGGCTTCGATCGGGCGATCGTGCCGGCGGGCGATTTCGGCGCTGTCCCGGCGGGTATGCACGTCAGCCAGGTCGACGACCTGATCGGCGCGCTGCGATCGCTGGGCGACGGGACGGAGGTGGTGCCGCTGGTCGGCGAACGGAGGGCGTGACAGGCGGCGCGGCTGTGGGTGAGCGGCGGGCTTGCCGCGGCGCGCCGGCGGGTGGCATCACGCTGGCTGGTGGCGGTCGCGCGCCGGCGCGGGTGGTGACCCCGCCCGCTGGCGGGCGGACGGCAGGCGGCGGCTCCCATGAGCTGATCCGGCAACGGTCCTAGCGGGCCTGTGACGGCTGACCCGGTGGCAGTCGCAATAACGAACGCAGCGCCGCGGGCGGATTCTGGGCAGACTGGACGCCGAAGGAAGTGTTCACGACGCTCGAAGCCCCACCGCACGCAACGTCTCCGGTCGGTCAGAAGCCGGGACGGATCGCGGCGCGGCTGTCGCGGGTCACGACGACCGGACGCTACATCCCGGAGATCGACGGACTGCGGTTCGTGGCTATCGCGTCGGTCTTTCTATTCCACCTGGCCACCAGCGAGGTGCTTCGGCGCAGCTCCCAGGACGACATCACGCACCACAGCGAGGTGCTCGCCCGCGTTCTGGGAACCGGCAACTTCGGCGTCCAGGCGTTCTTCGTGATCTCCGGCTTCGTGCTGGCGATCCCGTTCGCGCGGCACACGCTGTGCGCCGAACGCGGTGTCGTGCTCCGGGCCTACTACCTTCGGCGCCTGACCCGTCTGGAACCGCCGTACTTCCTCGCGATGACGCTGTGCTACCTGTTGCTCATCGTCACCAAGGGGCCGTCACGGGCGGGCCTGTGGCCGCACCTGCTGGTCGGCTTCGGCTATCTCAACAACGTGACGTTCGCGTCGGACAACCCCATCAACGCCGTCGCCTGGTCACTCGAGGTCGAGGTCGAGTTCTACGTGTTGGTGCCGCTGCTGGCGATGTTGTTCCTGGTGCGCAGAACATGGCTCCGGCGAATGATTCTCGCCGCGGCCATCCTGGTATTCGCGATCCTCGGCCCGGTGGCCGCCGCGCAGAGCCCGCACCTTCGGGACACCATCCTGAACTACGGTCAGTACTTCCTGGCGGGATTCCTGCTCGCAGACCTCTTCGTGTCCGGTCGGCTGCGACCGTTCCACCACCCGCTCGTCTGGGATGCCACGGCCTTCGTGTCCGGCGCCACGATCGTGCTGCTACAGATCTCGGTGGCGCAGCGGCAGTTGTTACCGGGACCAGCAGCCCTCGCCGACCGGCTCACCCCGTGCCTGTTGCCGTTCGCCTGCGTCCTCGCGTACTGCGGCGTCTTCAAGGGCGTCCTGCTGCGGCGCGCGCTCACGCTCACCTGGGTGACGACGATCGGCGGGATGTGCTATTCGATTTACTTGCTGCACGACGTCGTACTGCAGAGCCTGCTGCCCACGATGGTGCCGGCGATCGCGACCGGCAGCTTCGCGCTGAACCTCGTCGTGGTCACGGCAATCACGGCGACGGCCGTATTGGCGCTGTCCGTCGGCTATTTCGTGCTGATCGAGCGGCCGTGCATGGATCCGCGATGGCCATCGCGGCTCCTGGCACGCGTACGCCACGGTACCGGCCGCTGGGTGCGCCGCCTCGTGCGGCAGCGGACGTCCGTCAGCGCATGGTGAACGGCGTCGGCGCGCTCGCCAGCTTTCCGAGCTGGGCCACGACGGTGTACTTGCCCGCGGGCACCGGGTTTCGCTTCGCCGTGCAGCCCGGGGACGAGTTGGTGCCCGCCCACACGATGATGAATGTCGCGCTCTTGCCGGGGCCGAGCGACCGGATGTCCTGACCTGTGCCCGGGAAGCAGTCGGCCGTCGACCAGACCCGCCGCCCCGATGCGGTGTACACGGTGTAGACCTGCAGCGGGCCCGAGAGGTCGCGCACGCAGGTGGCTGTGCCCGTATTGGTGACGGTCATCCCGAGCCGCGGCTGGGAGCCCACGGGGAATGTGGGCCCGCCTTGGGTGATCGCGGCGACTTTGATCGAGCTGTCCGCGCAGATCAGCCGGCCTTGCGCGTCGTACGACGGTGGCGGCGGGGCGGTGGTCCTCGGCGGCGGCGCGGTCTTGGTCGCTGATGCCGTCGTCTTCGGGGGTGCGGTCGCGGCCGTCGTGGTCGTGGTCGATGCTGTGGATGCTGGCGTCGTGGTATCCGTGTGAGCCGTGGCTTTGACGGTGGTTGAGGCGGTCGCGGACGTAACGGTCGAGGTACCGGTGGTCCCCGCAGGCCCCGTCGATGACGTCGCGGCCTGTGTCGTGGTCTGCGCGTCCGTGGTGGTCGACCCCGCTGTGCCCGCATCCGCCGAGGACGCGGCCGTCGAATCCGACGTGGCCGCAGGGTCTTTCGTGGTGGTGTCGGTCGCCAGAACGCCGGTGAGTCGGGGAGTGGTGGTCGTCACCGTGGCGGCAGCCGGATCGACCGAGCCGCCTCCCGATCCGCGCCCCACGACCCACCAGACGACGCCGACCACCACGACGACGGCGAGCGCGGCAGCGAATACACGACGAATCCAATACACCCCCGGACTGCGGGGACCGACCGGGTGCATCACATGGCTCACGGTAGCCTGCGGGCGATGAAAAACGTGGCTGCAACGCCGATGCCGGACCGGGGTTTGCCCCGTGCCGCCGGCTCGCTCGGCTCCGGAACGCTCACCGGTCGGGCGCGAGCGGCGCTGCCCGGCGACGTGGGTCCTTCACAACAGGAGACCGTCCGGCTGGACGTGGATGCGTTGACGGAGTTCTTCGCTCGCCACGGCCGAGATCTGCCCTGGCGGCGGCCCGAGGCGAGTGCGTGGGCCGTGCTGGTGAGTGAGGTGATGTTGCAGCAGACACCGGTGGCCCGCGTGAGGCCCGTGTACACGGACTGGGTGCGGCGCTGGCCGACACCGGCCGCCCTGGTGGCCGCGCCGGTCGGGGACGCCGTCCGCGCCTGGGGGCGGTTGGGCTATCCACGCCGCGCGCTGCGGCTGCACGAGGCGGCTCGAGCGATCGTGCAGCGCCACGATGGCGCGGTACCCCGAGACCTGCACGCATTGCTCGCACTCCCTGGCATCGGGGACTACACCGCCCGGGCAGTCGCCGCGTTCGCATTCGGCGAGCGCCACCCGGTCGTCGATACGAACGTGCGCCGGGTGATCTCGCGCGCCGTCCGCGGGATCGACGAGCATCTCCCGGCCTCGGCCGCCGATCGCGCCGAACTGGAATCGCTGCTCCCCGCCGACCCCGCGCTCGCCGTCATCACCTGCGCGGCGCTGATGGAGGTGGGCGCGTTGCGGTGCACGGTGGCCAACCCGGATTGTGCGCACTGCCCGCTGGCCGGCACCTGCGCCTGGCGCGCCGCGGGCTACCCACCCGGACCGGAGCGCCGGCGGCCGGCCCAGCGCTGGCACGGCACGGATCGGCAGGTGCGGGGCGAGATCATGGCGGTGCTCCGCGCGGCGGCCACCCCGCTCGATCGGACACGGCTGCGGGCCGGAACAGCGTCATACGCGAAGAGCCCGGATCAGTGGGAGCGATGCCTGGCGTCACTGGTTTCCGACGGGCTCGCCGTCCGGGACCGTCGCGGCCGGTTCGCGCTGCCGTGATGCTCCCGCAGGGGCAGGCGGATCAGGCGCGGTTGCCGATCAGCGGCACAGCGCCGATCAGTGCCGCGTAACGACCACTGGTGCGGATGCGTCCAGCACCTGACCGCGCCAATCGAGCGCCTGGACCAATACGTACGCGGGGGCTGGCCCCGAAACCGTCAGCGTCGTCTCGAATCCGGTCGACGGACAGCTGGCCGCGGGCCAGGTCGCGGGGGCCTGCGAGGATGCGACGGCCGCGTCCGCGGACTCGCCGGTGAAGACGCGCCAGGAGGCGACACCCGTTGCGCCGTTCCAACTCACGTGAATGGTCGCGCCATCCGCGGAGGCGTCGGCGACGGCGTGGATGCAGGTGGCTGCGGCCGGTTGGATGCTGCGCCCGGTCGGGTAGCCCGCTGGCGGAAAGACGTACGTTGTCGTACCCGTGCGGCACCATGTGGGACATGATCAGTTCGCGGGAGAGGGCGCCGGAGCACGGCGGGGCGCACCTGATCGTGGACGGCATCGATGCGGTGGTGCACCGCAAGGCGCAGTTCGCCCTGTTCCTGAAACCCGCGCAGGAGAAGGGGCGGCACCGGCTGCTGGGTGTGTTGGTGGAGGTGTACAACGCCGCGCTGGAGGAGCGCCGCTCCGCGTACGCGATCGCGGGTGTGTCGGTGTCCCTGTTCGACCAGTTCCGGCAGGTCAAGGATCTGCGTGGGGTGCGGGACGATGTGCTCGCGTTCGGTATCCAGCCGGTGCGGATCGCGCTCAAGCGCCTCGATGAGGCGTTCCAGGCGTTCTTCCGGCGGATCCGCAGGGGGGAGACGCCGGGGCTCCCGCGCTTCCGGGCTGAGCACCGCTACGACACAGCGG
>JAFIHI010000194.1 GCA_017848755.1 Nakamurella sp.
CCGGCGCCCGACCGGCCCCGTCAGCCCGCCCAGCACCCTCGCCCGTGTCGGAACCGTTCGAACCTTCGGAACCGTCCGCCGCGTCGGTCTCGGCGTTGCGGGCTATGGCGATGAGCTCGTCACCGTCGGAGAGGTTCATCAGCCGCACTCCCATGGTCTGGCGCTTGGCCCTGCGGACCTCCTTGGCCGACGTCCTGATAACTCCGCCGGAGGAGGTGATGGCGTACAGCTCGTCGTCGATGTCGACGATGAGTGCGCCCACGAGTTTGCCACGTTTCGGGTTGTACTGGACGGTGAGCACACCTTTTCCGCCCCGGTTCTGCAGCGGGTACTCGTCGATGTCCGTCCGTTTGGCGTACCCGCCCGACGTCGCGACCAGCACGAACGTCCCGGGCCGGGCGACTTCCATCGCCAGTAGCTCGTCATCTCCGTTGAATCGCATGCCGAGCACGCCCGAGGTCGCCCGGCCCATCGGCCGCAGCGCCTCGTCGGTGGCGTGGAACCGCACCGACTGCCCCTGGGCGGAGATCAGCACCAGGTCCGATTCCGCGGAGCACAGCGCCGCGCCGACCAGCTCGTCTTCGTCGCGCAGATTGATCGCCACTAGCCCGCCGGAGCGATTGGAATCGAAGGCCGTGAGCTCGGACTTCTTCACCAGGCCATGTTTGGTGGCAAGGACCAGGTACGGAGCGACGTCATACCCGGAGATCTGGATCACCTGCGCGATCTGCTCGTCCGGCTGGAACGCGAGCAGGTTGGCCACATGCTGCCCGCGGGCGGTGCGGGAGGCCTCCGGCAGCTCGTACGCCTTGGTCCGATACACGCGCCCCTTGTTCGTGAAGAACAGGATCCAGTCGTGCGTCGAGCAGACGAAGAAGTGCGCCACGATGTCGTCCTGCTTGAGCGCCGCCCCCTGCACACCCTTGCCGCCGCGCCGCTGCGAGCGGTACAGGTCGGTCTTCGTGCGCTTGGCGTAGCCGGTGCGGGTGATGGTGACGACCACGTCCTCGTCGGCGATCAGGTCCTCGATGGACACGTCGCCGTCGTAGGGCACCAGTTTCGAGCGGCGGTCGTCGCCGTACTTGCCGACCACCTCGGCCAGCTCCTCGGCGATGATCCGGCGCTGCCGGTCCGGCGAGGCCAGGATGTCCTTCAGGTCGGCGATCTTCAGCTCCAGCGCCGCCAACTCGTCGATGATCTTCTGCCGCTCCAGGGCCGCGAGCCGGCGCAGCTGCATCTCCAGGATCGCGTTGGCCTGGTCCGCGTCGATGTCGAGCAGCTCGATCAGACCCTCACGGGCCACGTCCACGGTCGCGGACCGCCGGATCAGCGCGATGACCTCGTCCAGCATGTCCAGTGCCTTGACCAGGCCACGCAAGATGTGCGCCCGGGCCTCGGCCTCGTCCAACCGGAACTGCGTGCGCCGGACGATGACCTCGATCTGGTGCGCGACGTAGAACGAGATCATCTGGTCGAGCCGCAGCGTCCGCGGCACCCCGTCGACGATCGCCAGCATGTTCGCGCCGAAATTCGTCTGCAGCTGGGTGTGCTTAAACAGGTTCGCCAGCACCACCTTGGCCACGGCGTCGCGCTTCAGCGTCACCACGATCCGGGTGCCGACCCGCTCGGAGGATTCGTCGGCGATATCGGAGATCCCGGCGATGCGGCCGTCCTTGTGCAGCGCCGCGATCGACTCGATCAGGTTGTCCGGGTTGACGAGGTACGGCAGCTGGGTGACCACCAGGATGGTGCGCCCCTTGGCGTCCTCCTCGACCTCGACGATGGCGCGCATGCGGATCGACCCGCGCCCGGTGCGGTAGGCGTCCTCGATCCCACCGCGGCCGACAATCAGTGCGCCGGTGGGGAAGTCGGGCCCGGGGACGCGCTCCATGCAGGCGGCGAGCAGCTCCTCCTCGTCGGCCTCCGGGTTCTCCAGCGCCCAGGTGACGGCCGCGGCGACCTCCCGCAGGTTGTGCGGGGGGATATTGGTGGCCATGCCGACCGCGATGCCGGAGGAGCCGTTCACCAGCAGGTTCGGGATGCGCGCCGGCAGCACCGTTGGCTCGGTCGTCTTCCCGTCGTAGTTCGGCACCATGTCGACGGTCGCCTCGTTGATGCCGTCGAGCATGGTCATCGCGAGGTTCGACATCCGGCATTCGGTGTACCGCATGGCGGCAGCCGGGTCGTTGCCGGGCGAGCCGAAGTTGCCCTGCGGGTCGATGAGCGGGTAGCGCAGCGACCAGGGCTGCGCCATGCGCACCACGGTGTCGTAGATCGACGAGTCGCCGTGCGGGTGGTAGTTGCCCATCACGTCGCCGACCACGCGGGAAGACTTGACCCGCCCGCGATCCGGCCGGAAACCCGAATCGAACATGCCGTAGAGCACGCGGCGGTGTACCGGCTTCAGGCCGTCCCGCACATCCGGCAGCGCCCGCGAGACGATCACGCTCATCGCATAGTCGATGAAGGAGCGCTGCATCTCGTCGGAGATGTCGATCGGTTCGGTGCGGTCGTGCTCGATGACGTCGAGATCGTCTACGCCGTCGGTGTTCTCGGTACCGTTCGGGCCTTCGGGTGGTTGCGTCACAGGTGTCGAGCCTTTGCTAGATCAAGCGAAACAATCTGGTATGACGGATTTCTCGGGCACCGCCCGATCAGGCCGGCTAAACATCCAGGAAGCGAACATCTTTCGCGTTGCGGGTGATGAAACTGCGCCTGGCGGCGACATCCTCGCCCATCAGCACCGAGAAGAGCTCGTCCGCCATGGCCGCGTCGTCCAACGTCACCTGGAGCATCAGCCGCGTCGACGGGTCCATGGTGGTCTCCCACAGCTCCTTCGCGTCCATCTCGCCCAGGCCCTTGTACCGCTGGATCCCGTCGTCCTTCGGCAACCGACGCCCGGCGGCCTCGCCGCGCGCCACTAGCCCGTCGCGTTCGCGATCCGAGTAGGCGAACTCGTGCGGGCCCTTCGTCCACTTCAGCTTGTAGAGCGGCGGCTGCGCCAGGTACACGTAGCCGGCGTCGACCAGCGGCCGCATGAAGCGGAACAGCAAGGTGAGCAGCAGCGTCCGGATGTGCTGGCCGTCCACGTCGGCGTCCGCCATGAGCACGATCTTCCGATAGCGCGCCTTGGTGATGTCGAACTCGTCGTGGATGCCGGTGCCCATCGCCGTGATCAGCGACTGCACCTCGGTGTTCTTGAGAACCCGGTCGATGCGGGCCTTCTCGACGTTGATCACCTTGCCGCGGAGCGGCAGAATCGCCTGGAACATGGAGTCCCGCCCAGACTTCGCGGACCCGCCGGCGGAATCGCCCTCCACGATGAACAGCTCCGAGCGTTCCGGATCGTTCGACCGGCAGTCGGCGAGCTTGCCCGGCAGGCCGCCGATGTCGAGAGCCCCCTTGCGCCGCACGAGGTCTCGCGCCTTCCGCGCCGCGGCGCGCGCCTGCGCCGAGGACACCGACTTGGAGACGATCTTCTTCGCCTCGGTCGGGTTGCGCTCGAACCAGTCCGTGAGCCACTCGTTGCATGCCTTCTGCACGAACGACTTCGCTTCGGTGTTGCCGAGCTTCGCCTTCGTCTGGCCTTCGAACTGCGGTTCCTTGAGCCGGATCGAGATGATGGCGGCGAGCCCCTCGCGCACGTCGTCACCGGACAGCGGCGGATCCTTCGGCTTGAGCAGGTTCTTGTCCTTGGCGTATTTGTTCACCACCGTGGTGAGCGACGCGCGGAAGCCCTCCTCGTGTGTGCCGCCCTCGATCGTGTTGATGGTGTTCGCGAACGTGTGCACGGACTCGGAGTACGAGGCGTTCCATTGCATGGCCACCTCGACCTCCATGTTCTCGCCCTTCACGTCGAACCCGATGATCGACTCGTGCACCTTCTCCCGCGTCGCGTTCAGGTGCTTGACGTAGTCGACGAGCCCGTTCGGGTAGTGGAAGACCTTCTCCACAGGCACGTTCTTCTTCGGGTGTGACGCTGTTCCCGGCGCTGCCGCGCCGTCAACGCCGGCGAGAACGCCTGGGGCGCCGGGGGTCTGCGGAAGAGCAGCATCCTGCCCCGCCTGCGCCGCGGCCCGGGCGGCCCGGTCCGCCTGCACCGCCTCGTTGGACTCGTCCGCCTCGGTCACCGCGATCGTTTTGGGCCGCTCGTCGCGCAGCTTGATGGTGAGGCCCTTGTTCAGGAACGCCATCTCCTGCAGGCGCCGCGCGATCGTCTCGAACTTGTACTCGGTGGTCTCGAACACGTGGGGGTCGGCCCAGAACGTGAGCGTGGTCCCGGTGCCCTTCGCCGGTCCGACCTCGATCAGCGGCCCGGGCTTCGCGGCGAGATATTCCTGGCGATAGAGCTTGTCGTAGCGGCGGATCTCCACCTCGAGCCGGGTGGACAGGGCGTTCACCACCGAGACGCCGACGCCGTGCAGACCGCCCGAGACCGCGTAGGTGTCGGAGTTGAACTTGCCGCCGGCGTGCAGCACGGTCAGCGCGACCTCGACGGCCGGCTTGTGCTGGGTCGGGTGCATGGCCACCGGGAATCCGCGGCCCTGATCCGACACCGTCACACCGCCGTCGGCGCGCAGCGTCACCTCGATGACGTCGCCGTACCCGGCCATGAACTCGTCGACCGCGTTGTCGACGACCTCCCACACCAGGTGGTGCAGACCGCGCTCACCGGTCGATCCGATATACATGCCCGGTCGCTTGCGGACGGCCTCCAGACCCTCGAGCACCGTGATGGCCGATGCGCCGTAATCGCTCGCGCCTGTCTTCTGCCCTGACTTCTGCGCTGCCACGTGTCCCCTGCTCGCCCGGCTCGTTCCTGAGCTGATCACGGCGCAGCCGCCCAGCGGCCACGCACCCCGCCACCATCCTGATGCCGGAGCCGCCTCGTTGCGTCTGTGAGCCCGCTGGGGCCCGCCACGAAAGGCGCGGTGTTCATTCTATCTCCCCACACCGACACAGATGGCGATCTAGCGCCCCTGATTGCGCCGTGGTGCGCCGTAACGCCCGTCTCATGGGATTCAGTGCTTCCCGCGGGGGTCTATGCCGTCCAGGACGGCGTTGGCCGCATCGGTCCCCGACCAACAGATATGACGGGTATGACGATGTTCGCGGCCGCGCCCCTGTCCGATCCTCCACACGTCCGGTGCGCCTCTCGGCCGCTACCCACACGTGCTAACCAGACGCCACCCCCGCATGGGTCAACTGCTGCTCGCGAGCGTGCCTTCGTGATCCCGTGGTCTCGTGATGTCGTGTTATCGTGGGACTCGTGAGCGAGGCCGGAAGGAGGCTGGGCCGTCGCGACGAAGTCGCAGGCCCGGCGAGTGGAGCGCTGAGCGAACAATCAAGCGCTGTGACGGCGGCACACGTATCGAATGGCATCTCGAGTGAGCAGCGACATCACCGAGGTGCCGGGGCGCGGCGCAACGTGACGCTCGCCCTTCCGATGGACCTACTGAAGCGTGCGAGAGTTGTTGCGGCCCAGCAGGACACGTCGCTGACCTCACTCGTGGAGGAGTATCTGGCCAGCCTGGTCCAGCGCGAGGAGGATTACGACCGCGTCTGGGCGGAGGAGTTCCGGCAGATAGAGCAGGACTCGGGCATGCGGATCGGCGAGATCACCTGGACACGCGACGATCTTCACGATCGTTCCCTGTAGCGCGGCGGGCGTGGCACGGTGACGTCCGGGATCACGGATGGACTCGAGTTCATCGACAGCAACGTCATCCTGTATCTGCATGACGTCACCGCCGGCGAGAAGCACCGTGTCGCGAAAGACCTGGTCAAACACATGGCGGCACATCGGAAGGGTGCCACCAGCATCCAGGTGATGCAGGAGTTCTACGCGGTTGCCACCCGCAAGCTGGATCGACCATTGCCCGCGGATCGGGCTCGGAGCCAGATCCGCGCCCTTGCGCTGTGGCCGACGCATAGCCCGAATCCGGCGGACGTGCTCGCCGCCACCGGACTCGCCGAAACCGCACAGCTCTCGTTCTGGGACGCCATGATCCTCACCAGTGCGGCCGCCCTGGGATGCACCACGCTCTGGTCGGAGGATCTGAACGATGGTCAGGCGATCGGCGGCGTGACGGTGCGGAACCCGTTCGCGGCTGGCGGGTTTCAGCCGTAGGTGTCCCGCGGCCCGCGGCCCGGGATATGCCGGTTGCCGAAGCGCCAGCTCGGCCCGGCAGGGCCGCGAGTCCGGACCCGGGTCACCGTTCCGCGGCCCACGGCCGCGTTGATCTTCGTGATCATGCCGGGGGCGAGCAGTCGCAGCTGGGTGGCCCATGCGGTCGATTCGGCCTGCAGCACGAGCTCACCGTCGACGAGCGAGACCGGCGTGGCATGGGCGGCGATGTCCGCACCGACGAGCTCCGCCCAGCGCGCGAACACCGATGCCTTGACGATCTCTCGGCCGGCGCCGGTGGCCGAGAGCCACGAGCCGACGGTGTCCGCGAGCAGCTGCGGATCCCTGGCGCGGTCGGTACCGGGCCCGGACCACCGGCGCCGCTGGAGCCGTCGCGACACCCCGGCGGCCGCCGCATCGGACCCGCCGGTGCGCTTCCCGGCCCGGGCTGCCGCATTTCGAGCCTTGGCGGCGTCCAGCGCCTCCCGGGCGAGATCGGCACCCTTCGCGGCTCCCAAATTCATTGGGGCGTCAAGGGTCTCGTCGGGCGTGCGGCGCGCGGCCGCGCGGGGGTTGCCATAGGGGTCGCCCCGGGAATCACCGCCGGCGATGTCACGGCCGCCCGTCATGACTGCCCCGTCATGACTGCGAACTTCCGATCCGACCATCGGCCACACACATCGTCATGCCCGAAAATTCGGCGGGCACATCGGAGGCGACGGCCGCGGTGATCAACGCCTGCTCGGCACCCTGCGCGATCCCGGCCAACATCGCGCGCCGGGAGGAGTCGAGTTCCGCGAACACGTCGTCGAGCACCAGCACCGGTTCCACGCCGTCGCCGCGCAGCAGGTCGAACGACGCGAGCCGCAGCGCCAGCGCCAGCGACCACGATTCCCCGTGCGACGCAAAGCCTTTCGCCGGGCCGCCGGCGAGTTCGATGTCCAGGTCGTCGCGGTGCGGCCCGACCAGGCACACGCCGCGATCGAGCTCGCTGGGCCGAAGCCGCACCATCGCGGCGCGCAGCGCCGAGGCGAGCGCCGCCGGGTCGCGTTCCGCCGGGTCGACGTTCTCCCCGAGCGAGGACCGGTAGCGGATGGCGGCCGCGTCGTTCCCAGGGGCGATCCGGCCGTAGGCGGTGGCCACATGCGGCACCAACTCGTCCGTCAGCGCGAGGCGTGCTGCGAGCAGTTCTGCGCCGGTGGTGGCCAGGTGCTCGTCCCACACGTCCAGGGTGGCGAGCTCTGCTCCGGACCTGCGGGCGGCGCCGGCGGACTTCAGCAGGGTGGATCGCTGGCGCAGGATCTTGTCGTAGTCGGATCGCACCGCGGAAAGCCTTGGCGTGCGCATCACCAGCAGCTCGTCCAGAAAGCGGCGCCGGTCGGTGGGGTCGCCGCGCACCAGGGCGAGGTCCTCCGGTGCGAAGAGCACGGTGCGGACGATCCCCAGGATGTCCCGGGCGCGGCGTTGTGGGGCGCGGTTGATGCGTGCCCGGTTGGCCTTCCCGGCCGTCAACTCGACCTCGACGGTCAGCTCCCGGCCGGCCGATACCACGGCGGCACGCACCAGGGCGCGCTCGGCGCCGCGCCGGATGAGCGGGGCGTCGGCGGCCACCCGGTGCGAGGCCAGCGTCGCCAGGTAGCCGACGGCTTCGACGAGATTCGTTTTACCGGCGCCGTTGTGGCCGATCAGGGCGGTGGGGCCGGGGTCGAGCGGAAGCTCCGCGGCGGGCCAGGAGCGGAAGTCGACCAGCGACAGGTGCCGCAGGTACACCTCGTGCCACCACCCTTCCTTCGGCCCACCCCGCCCTCAGTCTGCCCGGCCCGCCGAGCCGGAACCGCCGGCGACGCGTCGACCGTGCCCCCGGGCTAACTGATCGGCACCGGCGCGTCGGAGCCGGCCGCGCCGACCGCGTGCCCGCCGAACTGCTGCCGGAGCGCCGCCACCACCTTCGTCGCCACCGAAACATCTTGCCGGGACGCGAATCTCGCGAACAGTGCCGCGGTGATCACGGGCAGCGGAACGGCGTGCTCGATGGCGGCCTCGATGGTCCACCGGCCCTCGCCGGAATCCTGCGCATAGTCCCGGATCGCGGTGAGGCCCGGGTCGGCGGCCAGCGCCCGCACCAGCAGGTCGAGCAGCCAGGACCGGATCACCGTGCCCTCCTGCCAGGACGCGATCACCGTGTCCGCGTCCGGCACCAGCTCGGAGGCCTTCATCAGCTCGTAGCCCTCGCCGTAGGCCTGCATGATGCCGTATTCGATGCCGTTGTGCACCATCTTCGTGAAGTGTCCCGCGCCGACCGGCCCGGCGTGCACGAATCCGCCGTTGCCGGTGGGCTTCAGGGCGTCGAAGATCGGCTGCACGTGAGCGACGGTGTCCGCGTCGCCGCCGACCATCAGGGCGTAGCCCTCCTCGAGCCCCCACACGCCGCCGGAGACGCCTGCGTCGATGTACCGGATGCCGTGCTTCGCGGCGGCCGCGGCGTGCGCCTGGTCCTCGGTGTAGCGGGAGTTGCCGCCGTCGATGATGATGTCCCCGGCCGCCAGCACCCCGGTCAGCTCGGCGACGGTCGCGTGCGTGGGCTCCCCGGCCGGCACCATCACCCAGACCACGCGCGGCGCGGCGAGCGCGGCCACCATGTCCTGGATCGAGGCGACCGTGCGCGGCGCGTCGGGGCTGCGGTCGTAGCCGATCACCTCGTGTCCGGCCCGCCGCAGGCGCTCGGCCATGTTCGCGCCCATCTTGCCGAGTCCGATCAATCCGATCCGCATCTCGTTACCTTCCCGTCGTCCGATATGTGCATCCTCGACGGTAGCCCCGGCCGGTATCCGCCGGCCCGTCTTCCGCGGCTTTGGGCGGGTATGACGGCGCCGCACGTCCGCGTGCCCGGGCGCTGTCGCGCATGCGCAACTCGCGTGACGCCGGGGGCCGGGTCCGGCCCCCGGGTGGAGCCGTGCCGCGACTCAGCCCGGCAGCCGCGCGGGCATCACCAGGTACCGATACGCCGGCTCGGCCGAGCCGCTCGAATCCCCGTCTTCCAGCACAGGCAGCAACAGCGCCGGCCGCGCGGGCGTGGTGAAGGCCAGCCGCACCGACTCGGTGCGCAGCACCGAGAGCCCGTCCAGCAGGTAGCTCGCGTTGGTCGCGATGAGCAGCTCGGCGCCGTCCGCCGATACGGCGAGCTCCTCTTCCGCGCTGCCCTCGTCGTCTCCGCCGGCGGCGAGCCCCAGCGTTCCGTCGGAGACCTGCATCCGCAGGTGGTGGCCGCGATCCGTCACCAGCGCCACGCGTTTGATCGCCTCGGACAACTCCGCCACCGGAACCTCGACCGTGGTCGTGTGCTCCGTCGGCAGCAGCGAGCGGTACTTCACGAACTCCACGTCCAACAGCCGCACGGTGGTGCGCCGGCCGCCGCCCTGCAGCCCGATCAGCCCGTCGCCCAGGGCGATCGTCACCTCGGTGTCTCCGGCCAGGCTGCGCGCCGTGTCGGCGAGCGTCTTCGCCGGTACCAGCACCGCGGTGGACATGCTCGCGCTGCCCGGCGTCCAGCCGAGCTCCCGCACGGCCAGCCGGAACCGGTCGGTCGCGGCGAGCGTGAGCCGGTCACCCTCGATCTCCATGCGGATACCGGTGAGCATCGGCAGCGTGTCGTCCCTACCGGCCGCCACGGCGGTTTGCGCCACGGCCTCGGCGAACTGGGCCGCCGACACGGTTCCGGACGCGTCGGGCATCTCCGGCAGCGCCGGGTAGTCGTCGACCGGCATCGTCGGCAGCGAGAACCGCGCCGATCCGCACCGGATCGCGACCTTCGCGCCGTCGACCTCCACGTCCACCGGCTTCGGCGGCAGCGCCGAGGTGATCTGCGCGAGCAGCCGTCCGGACACCAGCACCTTGCCGCCGGTCTCGGCGTCCACGGCGATCTCCGCGCGGGTCGAGACCTCGTAGTCGAAACCGGCGACGGATAGCACATCTCCGTCGACCGTGAGCAGGATCCCGCCGAGCACCGGCACGGGCGGGCGGCTGGGCAGTGACCGGGCGACCCACGCCACGGCGTCGGCGAGATCCTCGCGGGCGACGCGGAACTTCATGGGTACTCCCTTCGCTGGCGTGGCACGTCATCACGCACGACCGCCGCCATGGACACGGTCGTGAAGACACTGCGGCGTCTCACGGTACGACCAAATCGGCGGCGCGTCATCTCCGGGTCGGATCGGGGTCGGATTCTGTGGGTGTCCGCTTCTCCGCGCGGCCCTCCGGCGTGGTGGTTGTCCCCATGGCTAGTTCCAAAGGAATCCCTGAGAAGAGAAATACCGAAGATGTAGTAGGCGGTGTGGATGGTGTGGATATCGAGCGTCGGCGCAGGACTTCAGGCGTGTCGCTGCTCGGGATGGAACGTGTATGACGATGTGTGTGTCCGCGCCGGTGTGTGGACACCGCAGACCTGGGGGGCACGGCGTCGCCGGTTATCCCCATCGATCCACATGGATATCCACATACTGTGCATAGGCGCGGTGATGCCGGTCACAAGGCTGTGGCTCTCGCGAAAGGGCATCCCGCCGGGCTTGGCCGGCGGCGAACAGCGTCATATCCGTCATATTCGGCGGCGAATCCAGCGCAATCCCATGGAACCCCGCGGCGTGTGGCGGCCGCACGCGGACCTGACCGGCGCCCGGTCGGGTACGACCAACCCGCGTGGACCCGGGCGACCCTACGGCCGGATCCGGTCGCGGATGCGGGCGGTGAGTTCCTGGACGTGCTCGTACGTCTGCCGACGTTCAGTGATCTCCGCGCGGATCTTCTTTGCGGCATGCATCACCGTGGTGTGATCGCGGCCGCCGAAGGTCTTGCCGATCGCCGGCAGGGTGAGCTCGGTGAGCTCGCGGCACAGATACATTGCGATCTGCCGGGCGCCGGCGATGTTCTTCGTCTTGCTGGGGCCGCACAGGTCGTCGAGGGACAGTGAGTAGTACTCGGCGGTCACCGCCATGATGGTCGCGGCATCGATATCGCCGACCGTCGCGTCGTGGATCAGGTCGCGGAGCACGACCTGGGCGAGCGACAGGTCCACCATCTGCTGGTTGAGCGAGGCGAACGCCGTCACACGGATCAGGGCACCCTCCAACTCGCGGATGTTGCGCTCGATCCGGCCGGCGATGAACTCCAGCACGTCGTCCGGCACGTCCATGCGGTCCAGTGACGCCTTCTTGCGCAGGATCGCGATACGCGTCTCCAGGTCCGGCTGCTGGATGTCGGTGATCAGGCCCCACGCGAACCGGGTGCGGACCCGGTCCTCCAGCGTCTCGAGGCGTTTGGGCGGGCGGTCGGAGGAGATCACGATCTGCCGGTTGGCGTTGTAGAGCGTGTTGAACGTGTGGAAGAACTCCTCCTGCGTGCCTTCCTTGCCCTCCAGGAACTGCACGTCGTCGAGCAGCAGCACGTCCACCTCGCGGTAGCGGCGGCGGAACGCCTCCTTGCGGTCGTCGCGCAGCGAGTTGATGAACTCGTTCGTGAACTCCTCGCTGGACACGTACCGCACTCGGGCCGTCGGGTAGAGCTTCTGCACGTAGTGGCCGATGCCGTGCAGCAGGTGCGTCTTGCCGAGACCGGAATCCCCCCAGATGAACAGCGGGGTGTAGCTCTGCGCCGGGGCCTCGGCGACCGCGATCGCCGCGGCGTGGGCGAAC
>JAFIHI010000001.1 GCA_017848755.1 Nakamurella sp.
CCGCCGGGTGCGGCACCTGCGCCGCGCGGCAGGGTTGACTCTCAACGATCTGGCCGGGCGCACCGGCATGTCGGCGTCGGCACTGTCGCTGATCGAGAACGGTCGGCGTGAGCCGAAGATCTCCGTGCTGACGGCCATCGCACAGGCGCTCGGGGTGACGGTCGCGCACCTGCTGACGGCGCCGCCGCCGAACCGCCGAGCGACCCTCGAGGTAGAGCTGGAGCATATTCAGCGCACGGAATCCTTTGCGGCACTGGGTATCCCGGCGATCCGAATCGGGCCGAGACTGCCTACCGAGGCGCTGGAGGCGCTTGTCGGGCTACACCATGCGCTCGCCGATGTGCACGCGGAACGCGTCGCGACCCCCGAACATGCGCGTCGCGCCAACGCCGAATTGCGGGAGACGATGCGCGCACGGGACAACTACTTCGGCGACATCGAACGCGCAGCGGCGGACCTTCTTCGGGCGACGGGGCATGACGCCGGGCCGATCACCCGCAGCGTCGTCGACCGGATGGCCGCCCACCTCGGCTTCACCCTCGCCCACCGGGCGGACCTCCCGACCTCGGCGCGCAGCGTCACCGACCTGAAGCACCGGCGCATCTACCTGCCGCAACCCGGAGCGGGGCAACACGATTCGCGTGCGCTGGCGTTGCAGGCGTTGGGGTCGGTGGTGCTCGGGCACGGTACACCGGCCGACTACGCGGAGTTCCTCGCCCAGCGGGTCGCCATCAACTACTTCGCAGCGGCGCTGCTCATTCCGGAGCACAGCGCGGTCGCCATGCTCCGGGACGCGAAGGCACGCAAGGATATTGCGATCGAGGACCTCCGGGACGCGTACGCGGTGTCCTACGAGACGGCGGCGCACCGCTTCACGAACCTGGCGACGCACCATCTCGGCATCCCCGTGCACTTCATGCGGATCTCGGCGGCCGGCATCGTCTACAAGGCGTATGCCAACGACGGGGTGCGATTCCCCGCGGATGCGACCGGTGCGATCGAGGGCGGCCGCGTCTGCCGGTACTGGACGGCGCGCCAGGTCTTCGAACAGCCCGACCTCTCGGCGGCGTACCAGCAGTACACCGACACCAGCACTGGAACCTATTGGTGCACTTCGGTGGTCGATCCGACCCCCGATGGGTTGTTCTCGGTGAGTGTGGGCGTTCGATACGCCGACGTGAAGTGGATGCGCGGCCGCGACACGACGCAACGGTCCGTGTCGCGGTGTCCCGACCCGTCCTGCTGCGCGAGCCCCCCGCGGGAGTTGGCCGAGCGCTGGGCGGGCCTGGCCTGGCCCAGCGCCCGCGCGCATTCGCATCTGCTGGCCGCGATGCCGCCGGGCGTCTTCCCCGGCGTGGACCTGACCGAGGTGCTCCGCTTCCTCGAGCGTCAACCGGAGTGAGCTGAAACGCTGCGGAACTGCAGGCAATGACGCTAAAATAGCAGCATGAGCGTGGCGGTGACGGTTCGCGATGTCCCGGACAAGGTGCGGGACGAGTTGGCTGCGCGTGCCGCGCGCGTCGGGCAGTCCCTCCAGGAGTACCTGCGCGCCATGCTTGTGGACAGCGTGCGGCGCCCGACGGTGCAAGAGGTGATCGCGCGGGCCCGGGCCCGCGTGGACACCACCGGCGTCCGGGTCGGCGCCGACTCGATCCTCGCCGCCCGTGACGCGGACCGCCGGTGACTCCAATCGCGGTGTGCGACGCGTCTGCCGTGGTCGCGTTGCTGCTGGACTCAGGGCCCGACGGAAAGTGGGCGACCGCCGCTCTCACCGACGTGAAACTCGCAGCCCCCGCGCTGATGCCCTTCGAGGCGGCGAACATCATCCGCCGTCAGGAACTGGCCAAGATCGTGACCGCCGATCAGGCGGCACAGGCCCACGTCGACTTGGGCGACCTCACGGTGGACGAGTGGCCGTACGACGTCCTTGCGCCGCGGGTCTGGGAGCTCCGCCGCAACCTCACCGTCTACGACGCCAGCTATGCCGCGCTGGCTGAGCTTCTCGACGCCACGCTCGTCACCCTCGACCGCCGCATCCGCGATGTGCCGAACCTCCGTTGCATCGTCAGCACGCCGCCGACCTCGCGTCGCCACGAATCCCCGAGAAGATCTCGACCGCCTATGACGGGGTTCCGCCGATAGCCCGCATCGCGTGCACGAAAGCCGCTCCGCGGGCGCGATAGTCGTGGAACAGGTCGAAGCTCGGTGCGGCCGGCGACAGCAGCACCACACCGTCCGGCCCCGCCCAGTCCGCGGCCAGTCGAACGGCGTCGGCCAGGGAATCGGCGTCGATGATGGTGACCGCGGCGCCGGGACCGGCCGCATCGACCTGCGCGTGGATCTCCCGCCCGTTCGTCGGCATGGTCACCAACAGCACCGGGACCGCCCGATTGCGTAATTCGACACCCAGTGGTGCGTAATCGATCCCGCGGCTCTGGCCCCCGACCAGAAGCGCCACACGGCGGTCTGGGAACGCGTCGACGGCTGCGACTGCGGGGAGCACGTTCGTGGAGAGGTTGTCGTCCACGAAGGCGACGTCCCCGCGCCGGCCGACGATCTGCAGACGGTGTGGCAGCCCGGCGAAGCCGGTGGCCGCCGTCGCGGTGGCCGCCTCATCGTTCGCTTCCCGGACGCCCATGGCGGATAGCGCGCGGCGCGCGATCAGCGCGTTCCGCCGATTGTGTGCGCCGATCAGCCCGAGACCGTCCATCCAGCGGGCGTCCGGCTCGTCATCGGCGTGCACCCACTCCACCTCGGGTCCGAGCATGGCCGCGTGGGCGCGGAGCAATGGACTGTCGCCGTTGGCCACCGTGATGCGGGCGCCGGGCTGCGAGGTCGCCGAGAGCTTGTCCCGGTAGTAGGTCTCGACATCGTCTGCGTGCCACGGTAAGTGGTCCGGATTCAGTGACGTGACGGCCGTCACAGGCGGGGATACGGGCAGGTCGGTGGCCTGGTAGCTGGATACCTCGACTACCCAGTAGTCGTACTCGTCGCCGACGGCCGGTTCGTACGGCGGCCGACCGATGTTCCCGCCGACGAGCGTGCGGTATCCCCAGCGGGAGAGCAGGTGTCCGGCGATCGCCGTGGTGGTGGACTTCCCCTTGGTGCCGGTGATCACCAGGACGCGGGTGAGGTCCGCACCCGCGAGCCAGAGGCCGAGCCCGCCGACGATCGTCGCCCCGGCGGCGTGCAGCGCGCGTACCGCGTCGCCGTATCGGCTGATGCCCGGCGACTTGACCACGACCTCGCAGGCGCGCAGCGCGTCGAGTCCGCCATCGCCGGTCGCCAGTACCGATGCATCCAGATCCGGTGCGGCGTCGGCGTTGTCGTCGACGAGGATTGGATCGACGCCGATCGCCCGACAGGCCGCGAGACTCGCTCGGCCCTCCACGCCCAGGCCGTAGATGCCGACGCGGCGTCCGGGCAGGTCGGCCCAGCGCAGAGTGGGGCGGGGCATAGGCTACCGGGCCAGGTCCGCGGCGGTGTCGTCGCCCGCCGCCAGGTCTGTCGGCAGGTATCGAGCCGGGATATGGTGCTGGCCAATGGGTTTGAGCAGCGCGTCTGCGGCGATCGCGGGATCCGTGTGGTGGGAACTGTCGGGGCCGGATACCCGAAGCGACAAGTCCTGCACGAGGTGTGTGCGCGCCCGGTCGGAGCGCAGCGCGGCCAGTTGCACTGCAACGCGGCACTCGTTCACATCCCCGACGCACTCCCACGGCTTCGCATCCGGGATCAGGCCGAGCAGGGTGCCGAAACTGGCCACCATCGCGGGGTTGTCGAGCGGCTCGGCGCTGGGGTCGAATACCTCGCGCAGGGTCGCCGCGTCGACGAACGGGGCCAGGATCAGGTCGATGAAGGCGCACTTGTCGCACCGGCCGCACCAGTGGTCCAGCCGTTTTGCGCGATCGATATGGAAGGCCCGGTTGCAGCTGCGGAACGTGTCGAAGTACTGCGGCAGCCCGGCGAAGCGCCGGGAGATCCACAGCTCGGTGAACGGGCGAAGCATGGAGAAGTACTCGATGCCCGCTCCGGCTTTCCCGCTGGATTTCCCGCTCACGCCGCCCGCGACGTTTCCGCCAATGGCATCCGAGATCACCTGGCGGAAGCCGGCTTCGAACGACATCGACTTCGAGTACTGATGGTTGATCGAGCGACCGTCCACGTCCACCGTGCCCACGGACGCCGACCACTCGTTGCTCATCACGACGGCATCGTGCCCGCCGACGGCGGCGGCGAGCACGGCGATCGCCGAGATCACGCCCGTCACCGGGACATGGCCGTTGCGGAAGCCGAGCTCGGCCGATCGGAGGATCTTGGGGTCGAGTACGCGCTCGGCGCGCACTACCGGCAGACCAGTGACGGCTGCCGGCTTCTCGATCGCATTGAACCGGTCGCCAGGGCGGTTCACCACGAACAACGACGCGTCGCTCGCGCAGCCGCGCAGCAGTTCGACCGTGACGATCGAATCCACGCCGCCGCCGAACGGGATGAGCGGCGAGCCGGCGCGGGGCGAATATCCTGCTGGCGCAGGGCGTTCCAGTCGGGGCCCGCGGATCTCGAGCCTCGTCAGGTCGAGCCGTGGTTTCGAGCGATACGCGAACTCGCCGAGCCCGTCGACGTAGTACTCGCGGAGGAATGCGCGCTCGGCGTCAGTGACGGCGTGATCGCCGAGGTCGATCACCGGCGGCGCGCCGGCCTTGTAATAGGAGACGCCCGCCAGCAGGAAGACGAGCCGGGCCGCTTCGTGCACGGCCGGCGTCGACCAGTCCCCGCCGCCGGGCAGGGTGATGGTTTCCGTGAAGTGCCAGTCGTCGAGCCGGTAGTGGCAGCTCAGCGTGTTCGAAGGGGCATCGACGCGAAAAGCGTCATAAACGAAACGCGGTGCTACGTCAGGGGTCTGGGTTTTCATGCCGCGGCCTCCGGTAGCAGTCGGGCGCACATGGCGAAGCGTCCGGTCGGGCCTTCCAGGCGGTGGCTGTAGAACGGTGTGCCCGGTCCGGTGGCCAGGCCGGATTCGTGGATGTTGCTTATCGCCAGGCCAGCCTCCCGCAGCTGCAGGCGCGCCGCGCGCGGAAGGTCGAAGAGGAATCGCCCGGTTCCGTCCGGCCGGAGGATCGGGTGCCATGCCTCCCCGAACGCCGAACGCGCGGCGTCAATCACGTCGTCGCCCACCTGATACACGTTTCCTGAGATGGCCGGCCCGATCAGCGCGATGATGGTCGCCGGGTCGCATCCGAGTCGCGACATCTCTTGCACCGCAGCCGGAGTCACGCCACGCACGGTGCCGCGCCAGCCCGCGTGGACCAGTGCCAGGGTCTGCGTCACGGGGTCGTGCAGCACGATCGGTACGCAGTCGGCGACCAGCACGGCGAGCACGACCCGGGTAGAGCGGGTGACGACGGCGTCCGAGGCGGGCACGGCATCGGACGCCGAACGACTGCCCCGGCCACGGAAGGTGTCGTCCACGACGGCGACGGCGCGATCGTGCTCCTGCTGGCAGAACACGAAGTCGTCGAGCGACGCCCCCATCGCGACGGCGACGCGACGCCTGTTCTCGACGACCGCGCGATCCTCGTCGCCGACGTGCAGACCGAGGTTGAGCGTCGCGAACCGACCCGCCGAAACTCCGCCGTCGCGGGTGCTGCAGGCCACCCGCACGCGAGCGGGATCGAAGCAGCCCCAGGACACGAGACCGGGCTCGGCGTCGCGGAGGGTGTGCACCGATCCAGGGTATCGGGCAGCGGAGCCGGCGGCGCGCACTTGCCGGACGATCGCGAGATCGTAGTCAACTTCTGCCCAAGGGTTCCGCCCGCGGGCTCCCTACGCTCAGGGGGTGAATGAGACCAAGGGGCCTGCGGAGCCTGCCGTCATGGGTGAGCGCTGGGCCCGCCGCATCCTGGTAGCGCTCGGCGGCAACGCGATGTCGGCGCCGGACGGGTCCGCCACCGAGGGCGACCAGATCGCCGCGCTCGGCGTGGCCGCGGGGCACATTGCGCGCCTGGTCGAGGCGGGGTTCGAGGTCGCGATCACGCACGGGAACGGGCCGCAGGTCGGCAATCTGCTGGTGAAGAACGAGATCGCCGCAGGGATCGTCCCGCCGGTCTCGCTCGACTGGTGCGGCGCCAACACGCAGGGCACGGTCGGATTCGTGCTGCAGAACGCGCTCGCGCGCGAGTTCGACCGGCGCGGTGTGAGCCGGCCGACCGCGGCGCTCGTCACCCGCACGCTGGTGGATGCGGCCGATCCGGCATTCGAAAACCCCGACAAGCCCGTCGGACGGTTCCGCACGAAGCACGAGGCGCAGCCGCTGATCGACGCCGGCCAGCAGTGGCGCGATTTCGGTGGCCGTGGTTGGCGCCGCGTGGTCCCCTCGCCCAAGCCGGTGCGCGTGCTGGACGCCCCCACCGGGCGGCAACTGTTGGATCTGGGTTATGTGGTAATCCTGTCCGGCGGAGGGGGTATCCCCGTCGTCGAGCAGCCATCGGGCCTCGCGGGTGTCGAGGCGGTGATCGACAAGGATCGTGCCGCAGCGATTCTCGCCCCCGACCTGGGTGCCGACGCGCTGGTGATCGCGACCGATGTCCCGGCTGCGGTGATCGGCTTTGGTACGCCGGAAGCGCGTGCGCTGGGCCATGTGTCGCTGGCGGAGATGCGAGAGTTGGCCGCCGCCGGGCACTTCGGAGCAGGATCCATGGGCCCGAAGGTCGAAGCGGCCTGTGCCTTCGTCTCATCAGGCGGAGGAGCGTCGGTGATCACGAGCCTGGACAAGCTCGGCGAGGTCTTCACCTCGCCGCTCGGCGCGGTGGGCACCGTGATCACGATGGCCGGACCGCCCGAGCCCGCCGGCGGGGCTGCGGGCGTCGCGAACGGGCGATGACACGAAGATCGTCATACTCGATAGGACTTATTCGGCAGTACGTCAATGACCGACAAGAAGGAGCAATTCGCAATGCCAGACGCCATCGAGGTACGAAAGGTACCGCTGCACAACGTTTCTGACGCCTCCGAACTCGCCAAGCTGATCGACGACGGTGTGCTCGAGGCCGACCGCGTCGTCGCCGTGATCGGCAAGACGGAGGGCAATGGCGGGGTCAACGACTACACCCGCATCATCGCCGATCGCGCCTTCCGAGAGGTGATCCAGGCGAAGGGCACCCGCACGGCCGAGGAGGTCAAGCAGATCCCGATCGTGTGGTCGGGCGGCACGGACGGCATCATCTCCCCGCACGCGACGATCTTCGCCACGGTCCCGGCCGACAAGGTAGAGAGGACCGACGAGCCGCGCGTGTCCGTCGGTTTCGCGATGAGCGAGCAGATCCTGCCCGAGGACATCGGCCGCGTCGCCATGATCGAGAAGGTCGCTGCCGGAGTGAAGGTCGCGATGGAGCGCGCCGGCATCACCGATGTCAAAGACGTGCACTACGTGCAGACCAAGACGCCGCTGCTGACGATCGAATCCATCAACGACGCCCACTCTCGCGGCAAGACCGTGTGGACCACCGACACGCTCAAGTCGATGGAGTTGTCCAACGGGACAGCGGGTCTCGGCATCGCGGTCGCGCTCGGCGAGATCGAGATGCCGACCGACGCCGACGTGATGACGAACTTCGATCTGTACTCGTCCGTCGCGTCCTGCTCGTCCGGCGTGGAGCTGGACCGGGCGCAGATCGTGGTCGTCGGCAACGTGCGCGGCATCGGCGGCCGCTACCAGATCGGGCACTCCGTGATGAACGACGCGCTCGACGCCGACGGCATCTGGAATGCGATCCGCAGTGCCGGCCTCGACCTGCCGGAGCGCCCGCACTGGACGGACCTCAAGGGTCGGCTGGTCAACGTGTTCTTGAAGTGCGAGGCCTCCAAGGACGGCATGGTCCGTGGCCGCCGCAACGCCATGCTGGACGATTCGGACGTGAGCTGGCACCGGCAGATCAAGGCCACTGTCGGCGGCGTGACCGCGGCCGTCACCGGCGACCCGGCGGTGTTCGTGTCCATCGCGGCCGACCACCAGGGCCCGGAGGGCGGCGGGCCTGTCATCGCGATCATCGACCGCGGCGAGCCGCCGACCGGATATCCGCAGCCCTGAGCGGGTTTTCGCGGGTGTGCGGAATCCCGGCCCCGGGCGGTGCGTGCTGCCCGGGGCCGGGCCGTCTTCCGGCTGATCGCCCAGGTGATGTCGACTGTCCGTGCCCTGCTGCGTCTTTCATGGGTTGGGTGCCAGAAAGTGCGCCATGACGCCACTCTGGGGCACCCAACCGGAGGTCGCCAGGGGTCAACCCGGGGCGGCCAGGCGCGCGTAGCAGTGGTGCCTGAAGAACGGGCCCCTGCTGGCAGGATGAGGACATGGACGGCCATGACGTAGCTCCGGGCCTGGGCATCGACCTGAACGCCGATCTCGGCGAGTCGTACGGCCGCTGGACACTCGGCGACGACGATGCCCTGCTCGACGTCGTGACCAGCGCCAACGTCGCCTGCGGGTTCCATGCTGGTGATCCGACCACGCTGCTGCGCACGGTCCGCGCTGCCGCGGAACGCGCCGTGGTGGTCGGCGCGCAGGTCTCGTACCCCGATCTCGTCGGTTTCGGCCGGCGCTTCATCGACATCGCGCCCGCCGACCTGACCGCCGCCGTGCTGTACCAGATAGGCGCCCTGGACGGGCTGTGCCGTGCCGCTGGCTCGCGGGTCCGGTACGTGAAACCCCATGGGGCGCTGTATCACTCGGTCGTGTACCACGAGGAGCAGGCCGCGGCCGTGGTCGAGGCCGTCGTCGCTTATGACGACGCTCTGGCGATACTCGGTCTGCCCGGCTCGGCGCTGCTACGGCAAGCGTCTGCGGCGGGGCTCGAAACGGTGCGAGAAGCGTTCGTGGATAGAGGGTATCGTGCCGACGCGACGCTGGTGCCGCGCGATCAAGCCGGTGCGCTCATCGACGACCCGGTGCGAGCTGCTCGACGCGCGGTCCGCCTGGTGCGCGAGGGTGCCGTTGATTCTGTTGCCGGGGAAGCCGTGTCGGTGAACGCGAGATCGCTATGTGTCCATGGCGATTCGCCCGGAGCCGTCGCGATGGCGCGGGCCGTGCGGGATGCCTTGGTCGAGGCGGGGATTGCGCTCCGTCCCTTCGTGGACGCGGTCTCGTGAACGGGACGATGCCGCGTGACGCCGCGCCACCGCGATGAGATGACACGGATCGACCCGCACCCCGCGAATCCGAGCGGCGCGGTGATCGCGCCCATGGGGGAGCATGCGCTGCTCGTTCTGCTGCCAAACCCGGACCTTGTTCTCACAGCATACGCCGACCTGCAGAGTGTCCCGGTCGACGGTCAGGTCGACGTGGTGCCCGGCGCGGAGTCGCTGCTGGTCCACTTCACCGGCCCCGCAACAGTTCTCCGCGCTGCGCAACTACGTCGACGGGTGAGTGCGTTGGCGACCGTTCGACTCGCCAACCCGGACGAGTCGCGCAGTGTCGTGCTGGACGTGGCCTACGACGGGCCGGATCTCGACGAGGTGGGCGACCTAACCGGCCTGGGCCGGGACGGCGTCGTCGAAGCCCACACTGGCACGCCGTGGCGCGTCGCGTTCTGCGGCTTCGCGCCCGGGTTCGGCTACCTCGCGGGCGGCGATCCGCGGTTGCGTGTGCCGCGCCGTGAGTCGCCGCGTGCCGAAGTGCCGTCCGGCGCCGTCGGTCTCGCCGGCGAGTACTCGGGCGTCTACCCGCGCCGATCGCCCGGCGGGTGGCAGCTGATCGGCCACACCGACGCCGACCTGTGGGACCTGCACCGCGACCCGCCTGCGCTGTTGCGGCCCGGGATGACGGTCCGCTTCCGTCCCACCCGACCGTCGATGACGGTGTCTTCGGGGATCGCCGCTGCCTTGGACGCGGCGCCCGCATCGCGCGACAACGTGCCGCTTCCCGCTGCTCCGCCCATCGACGGGACGCCCGCGCTGGTGGTCGTCAAGCCCGGAATGCAGTGCACCGTGCAGGATCTCGGCCGGGTCGGATATGCCGCCATGGGCGTGAGCCCGTCGGGCGCGGCGGATCGGGGTGCCGCCGCGCGGGCCAACAGCCTGGTCGGCAATCCCGCTGACGCCGCGGTGCTGGAGATCCTCAATGGTGGTGCGGAGTTCGAAGCGCAGACGGACGTGGTGGTGGCCGTCACCGGCGCAAGTGCGGCTCTCACCTGCGTGCGGGCGACTCCCCTTGGTGCGGCAGAGTTGCTCGAGAGTGATTGCGGCGTCGCGCTTTCCGTGGGGACCCGGCTGCGGGTCGGCAGGCCGCGAAACGGGTTGCGGACCTACCTTGCCGTCCGCGGTGGCTTCCTGGTCCCTCCGGTGCTCGGCTCCCGCTCGGCCGACACACTCGCCGGTCTGGGCGCGGCTCCGCTGCGCGCCGGTGATGTGCTCCCGGTCGGTGAAACGACCATTCCGGCAAGCGAGTTCGCCGTAAACCGACACCGTGGCAGACCCGATCGTGCGTCGCCCGCGGCACCGGGCGGGGAACGCGACGAGCCGACCGACGCGATCGGCTCCGGCCCGGAGCCGCCGGTCAACCTCGCGATAACGCCTGGGCCGCAACGGAACTGGCTCACCGACGGAGCGCTCGCGCACCTCTCGGAAGACACGTGGACGGTGAGCCCCGCCTCGAACCGGGTGGGCCTGCGGCTATCCGGCCCGCCCCTTGATCGCGCGCGGACGGGCGAACTTCCGAGCCAGGGCGTGGTCCGCGGTGCGGTGCAGGTGACGCCATCCGATGAGCTGGTCGTCTTCATCGCGGATTACCCGGTGACCGGCGGGTATCCGGTGATCGCCGTCCTCACCGATGACGCCGCCGACCGTGCCGCCCAACTGCGCCCCGGGGGTCCAGTGCGATTCGTCGATGAAACGTCGCCGAGCGGCCGGGACCTGGAGCGCGAACAGGTTTGACGTGGTCTTCCGCTCATCCGTGCATTAGCGTCAGATCACCACATTCCGGGCGGGGCGGGGAGGGTGCATGGGGCTGTTCAGCAGGAAACGGGCCGCGCAGGGCCTGTACACCGGTGACGCGCCAGTCGGCGCCCCGGGAGTGGACGGTGCGGCCCCGGCCGCGTACCAGGGTGTGATGTGGGGCGCGGGCGGTGACCCGTCCTTCCAGACACCGCCCGGCCCCGGAAGCCCGTCATACTCGGTTGGCTCTTCGATGCCGCTGAGCACCGATCCATCGACGCGGCCGCTGCCGAGAGCGGCTACCTGGCCTTCGATACCACCGCGACCTCCGGCACGCTGCACCTGCGCGACGGCGCCGATAGGCTGATCATCACGTGGGCGATCGACGCGGGCTGACCCCGTGACCCGCGCCGAGCGGTGCGAAATGCATCGTTTCGTGCCCGATTTGCCCGACATTTCGCACCGCTCGGCGAGAGACGGGTTGGCGAAGGGGCGGCGAGAGAGGGAATCCGCTCAGCGACGGACGAGGTGCAGGTCGAAGATTGCCCGCTCGGCGCCGAGACCCCGCTTCTCGAAACGGGTTTCGGGCCGAAACGGCGCTCGCGGCGCCCACCCTCCCGATGCCGCATACGGATTGCTGAGCGACTCGCACGCGGACACCACGCGCAGCATCTGCCTCGCGTAATCTTCCCAATCCGTGGCCAGGTACCACGACCCGCCCGACTGAAGCCGCGATGCCACGAGGTCTGCGAACTCCGGCGTGACGATGCGCCGCTTGTGGTGTTTGCGCTTGCGCCAGGGGTCCGGGAAGAACAGCCACAACTCGGCCAACGAATCGGGTATGACGACGTTCCGCATCACCTCGGCCGCGTCGGCCCGCAGCACCCGGACGTTCGTCACACCCAGCCGGGCCAGGTGCGAGAACGTCTGCGCAATACCGGGTTTATAGACCTCGATCGCAAGCAGGTTGATCTCCGGGCGCGCGGACGCCATGGCCGCCGTCGCGTCACCCATGCCTGGGCCGATCTCGATCACCAGTGGCGCGACGCGGCCGAACAACGTCATCTGGTCGATCTCAACCGGCGGTGAATCCGGCACGGCCGGATCGGCAGCGTGGCCCGCACGAGCCGGTGAAAGCTGGTCGCGTTCCACCAGCCAACGCCCGGAATATGCTTCCCAGGCACGCTTCTGGACGTCGTTCATCCGTCCGCCGCGCGGCTGGAAGCTCACGATCGGCCGGCGGCCCCGCTCGCCCGAAGCCGCGCTGGCCTCGCTCGACGCCCCCGGCCCGCTCGACGCCCCCGGCCCGCCGTGTACCGAACTCGTTGAGTCCGTCACGCGTCCCGACGCTGCAGTACCAGCAGAGCCACGATCCACAGCGCCACCGCCGTGCCCGCGAAGACCGCCAGCCCCTCCAGCGGCGTCGGCCCGCCGGAGAGCACCTGGCTCAGGGCTTCCTGCTGCGCTCCGCCGGAGGAGATATAGGTAACGAACTTCGAGCCGGCGTTGAACGGCATCCAGTTGCTGATGTTGGTGCCCACCTTGGGGATCAGCCGGACCAGGCTCTCGATCAGCAGTGGCCACACCAGGACGATGGTGATCGCCCCGGCGGATTGGCGGACGAGCACGCCGACCGCGAGCGCGATCACCGCCGCGATCGGGAACAGTGCCGCATGGCCAAGCACCGCGCGCCAGTCCCCACCGGTCGCGAGCGTGAGCGGTTCCGCCGGCGAGTGAGCGAGCGCCTTCACGAGGAAGAACGCTGCGAACGAACTGACCGTGGCGGTCACCGCGGCGAGCACCACGAGCAGGCCGGTCTTTGCCAGCAGCACGTTGGCGCGGCGCGGCACGGCCTGGAAGGAGGTGCGGATGGTGCCGAACCGGTACTCAGTGGTCACGGCGAGCGTCGCCAGCACCATGAACACCGACATCCCGAGGCCCATGCCGGACTGCGAGGTGAAGACGGACGCGTTCTCCCCGTTCTGCAACGTGCCCATCAGGATCGCGAACAGCAGCGCGGCCGCCAGGACTACCGCCAGACACCAATACGGAGAGCGAGTCGAGAACAGCTTGATGCGTTCCACGGCAAGGAGTCTCACGACCAATCACTTCCCTTCTGTGGCGGCGTGGCGCGCGGCCGCGGAATCGTAGGCAGCAGGGGCCAGGGGCGCAACAGCGGATCTATCCGGCGCGAGTGCCGACCCGTCGGGCGCGGACCCGGCCAAGGGCGATCCATGGCTCGCAGGCAGCGGACCCCGCAACGCAGACGGCGCCGTACCCGACGGGCCGGGGTGCGAGGCGAACTCGGTGGACTGCGCCGTGAGCTCGATGAACGCCTGCTCCAGCGACCCGTTCTGCGGCGAAAGCTCATGCAGCGCAATGCCTGCCGCCGCTGCGGCCTCGCCGATCCGGTCGATCGCGGCACCCGACACGGTCGCCGCGTCCGGTGCGCCGTCGACCGGTTCCACGGTGGCCGCCAGTTGCGTCTGCAGCAGCGGCACGAGCTCGGCGATGCGCGGCGACCGCACCCGCACGGTCGACCGCGTCGCCGCCGAGATGAACTCCGCCGTCGGCGCGTCCGCGATCAGCCGGCCGCGCCCGATCACCACGAGATGGTCTGCCGTCAAAGACATCTCGGATAGCAGATGGGACGACACCAGCACCGTGCGGCCCTGCGCCGCCAGGTTCCGCATCAGCGTGCGGATCCACAGGATGCCTTCCGGGTCGAGCCCGTTCACCGGCTCGTCGAACAGCAGCACCCCCGGATCGCCGAGCAGCGCGCCGGCCAGACCGAGGCGCTGCTTCATGCCGAGCGAGTACTGCCCCGCGCGCTTGCCGGCCACGTCGTGCAGGCCCACCAGTTGCAGCACCTCGTCGACGCGCGACGTCGGCAGGCCGTTGGACCGCGCCATCCACCTCAGGTGCGCCCGTGCCGAGCGGTTCGGATGAACCCAGTTCGCATCCAACAGCGAGCCGACGCGGGTGAGCGGATCGCGCAGGTCCTGGTACGGCTTGCCGTCGATCATCGACGTGCCGGAGGTCGGCCGGTCCAGACCGAGGATCATGCGCATCGTCGTGGACTTGCCGGCGCCGTTCGGGCCGAGGAAGCCCGTCACCATCCCGGGGCGCACCTCGAACGACAGGTGGTCCACGGCAAGTGTTTTGCCATACACCTTCGTCAGGTCGCGTACTTCGATCGTCATGGGGTCCTCTCGGGTATGACGCTGTCCTCGTCGCGGACGCGATCCGGACCGGCCTGGGTCACCGGGGCGGTGCGAGGCAATTGTCCCGGATGCATCCACCGACCGATGTCGGGACGTGCGGCTCGGACCGTCCGTTCCGCCGTTCCACGATCGCATGCCCGCGCGCGCCCGCGGGTCAGGGTTTGCCCCGAATCGCGTGGGGGTGTGCCCGCAATTCGCCGACGAGCCTACGGGATGTTGGGGCTGTGCGCCCGCGGCTGCAGGGAAGGGGCGTGGCCCGGAACGTCGTCATACACGGTGAGTTCGATGCCGACCGGGCGCGAGCTATCTGATCAGGCCCCGGCGGCGGGCCTCGGCGGCGGCGGCGGTGCGCGAGTCGACGCCGAGCTTGCTGAAGATCTGGACGAGGTGCGACTTGACGGTGGCCTCGGTGATGAAGAGGTCGCGCGCGATCGCCTGGTTGCCGGCGCCCTCGGCGACGTGCTGCAGGATCTCGGATTCGCGCGGGGTGAGCGCCTGCTGGGGCTTGCGCACCCGGGAGACGAGGCGGGTCGCGACGGTGGGGGCGAGGACGGTCTCCCCGGTGGCGGCCGTGTGGATGGCGTCGATGAGGTCGGCGGCGTCGGCGTCCTTGAGCAGGTAGCCGGTGGCGCCCGCCTGGATGGCGGCGAGGATGTCGGCCTCGTTCTCGTAGGCGGTGAGCACGAGCACGCGGGGTGGGGAATCCAGCGCGACGAGCTGCCGGGTGGCCTCGGCGCCGTCGATGCCCGCGCCGAGGTGCAGGTCCATGAGCACGACGTCGGGCCGGGCTGCCTGGGCGGCGGCGATGGCCTCGGCGCCGGTCGAGGCTTCGGCGACAACCTCGACGGTGCCGTCGTTCTCGAGCGCGGCGCGCAGGCCCGTCCGGACGATGGGGTGGTCGTCGACGATCATGATCTTGATGGGCTCGGTCTTCGGTTCAGTGGCGGGCTCGGTTTTCGGCTCAGTCACGGAGTGCCTCCACGGGAATGCTGGCGCCGATGGCGGTGCCGCCGCCGGGGGTGGATTCGATGGTGAGGGTGCCGGCGACGGCGGCGAGCCGGTGGCGCATGGCGGCGAGCCCGATTCCGGTGCCCGCCTTGGGATCTCGCGGCGGCTGGTCGGGGTCGAAACCGCGCCCGTTGTCGACGATGTCGAGGCGGAGCTGCCCGGGCTGGTAGGTGAGGGTCAGGCGTGCGCGGGTGGCGTGCGCGTGCGCGACGATGTTGCCGACGGCGCCCTGGGCGGTGCGCAGCAGGGCGACGGCGATCGGGGCGGGGAGCTCGTACGGGTCGCCGTCGACGGCGAGGTCGGTGGTGATGCCGACCTGAGTGGTGTTGTTGGCCAGCCGGCGCAGAGCGTCGGTTAGGGAGCGGCCGGCGAGGTCCGCCGGGTGCAGCGCGCGCACCAGGCGGCGGGTGTCCTCCAGCGCGGTCTGCGCGGCGCCGGCGGCGGTGTCGAGCTGTTTGCGCGCGGCGTCCGGGAGCGCGGCCGACTGTGCCGTCACCGACCGCAGCAGCAGCACGATGCTCGCCAGCGATTGCGCGATGGTGTCGTGGATCTCGCCGGCGAGACGTTCGCGCTCGGCCAGCGTGCCGGCGTGCCGCTGGATCGCGGACAGTTGCTCCTGGGCGGCGGCGAGGCTGGCGAGAAGGTTTGCGCGGCGCTCGTTCTCGGCGCGCAGCTGTTGGTAGACGACGCTGATCACGACGGCGACCGCGGCGCCGATCGACGGCCCCAGCACCCCGGCCGCGGTGAAGCCTCCTTGATGCATCGCGAACGCGGCAATGGCGGCTGCCGTGAGTCCGACGACGGCCGGAACGGCGATTCGGGCCGGGAGGAGCTGCCAGACCAGCAGCAGGATCGGGAACACCAGCCAGACGAACGAGACGGACAGCCAGGCGAGCGCGGCCCAGCCCACGCACAGCGCCAGCAGCCACGCGGCGCCGGCGCCACTGTCGGCTCGGCCGGCGCGATCGGCACTGTCGGCGCTGTCGGCGCGACCCGCCCGGCTTCGGCGGGAGAGGACGGCGCCGTAGCCGTACCAGGCCGCCACCGCGGCGGCGACGAGGCACGCGGCGAGCGGATGAACGCGGGCCGTGACGGACTGCGCCGCACCGAACACGAGCAATCCGGCGAACAGCACATGCTCCGCGCGCCGCAGCAGCACGACGGCGGACGGCGGCGGGAAGGGCTGCGCGCGCGCCGGTGCGGGAGCTGCGGCCGGCCCCGCACCCGC
>JAFIHI010000195.1 GCA_017848755.1 Nakamurella sp.
CCCGCATCGGATTGGTGCGCGGCGCCGCACCGCCGGTGTGTGAGCAGACGATTCCGGCTCCGTAGCGGGCGGCAACCTCCCCGAGGTGGGGATCTGCGCCCGCCCATGTGTCATTGATGAGATCGGCTCCCGCCTCGCATGCCACGGCGGCGACCTCGGCGCGGTACGTATCGACGCTGATCGGCAGGTCGGGGTGCGCTGACCTGATCGCTGCGATGGTCGGCACCACCCGATCGATCTCCTCGGCGATCGACACCGCAGGCCCCGCCCCCGCCTTCACACCCCCGATATCGACCAGGTCAGCCCCGGCGAGCACCGCCCGCTCCACAGCGACGAGCGCGCGCCCGGGATCGAAGGTGGCACCATGATCGAAGAACGAGTCCGGCGTTCGGTTGATGATCGCCATGACGCTGGCGCGATCCGTGCGCAACCGCCTACCCCGGAGGACAACCTGCGGATACGTGACGGCGGCGATCATCGACTCAGCCTACGGTTCGTCGGCCCGCGGTTTGCCTTCCGCATCGGACCCCTGCGGTGGCGTATGGGACCTTCGGCCACGCGTCGATCATCGGGCAGATGTCGACACGGCGACGAGCTGTTCGAGATCGGCGGCATCCATGAAGTCTTCCGGTGTGATCGTCCGTCCGGCCGAGACGTAGTAGAAGGCGGCTCGGACATTGTCGAGCGGTAGCCCCCGCAAACGTGACCAGGCCAAGCGGTACGCGGTGAGCTGGACCGCGGCGGCCCGCGCGTGCGTACCCGTGGGAACGCTGCCCGTCTTCCAATCGATGACGGTGGCGCCGCCATCGACGTCGGCGAACACTGCATCGATCCGACCGCGGATCGTCAGCCCCGCGACGTTCGTCACGAACGGCACCTCGACGGCGATCGGCACGCGATCGACCCACGGCGATGCACGAAATGCCGCTACCAGGTCGGACAGCTGCTCGTCCGGCGCCGCGCCCTCGTCCCGCGCGCCGGGCAACTCGTCAAGATCGAGCAGTGCGTCCCCGCCGAAGTGCCGTTCGAGCCACGCATGGAACGCCGTCCCCCGTCGCGCTTGGGGAGCCGGGGGCTGCGGCATCGGGCGGCGCAGGGATCGGGCGAGGCGTCGCGGATCGGCGGCCAACTCCACGAGCATCGACACGGATACCGCCGAGGGCAACGGCACCTCCACTTCCTGCGGTATGTTTGCTGCCGCGGCGCGTTCGGCGAGGAGGAGACCGATGTCCGCACTCCACTCATCCTCGGCATCGGACGGCACCGCTTCGGACGTGTGACGACCCGCCGCACGGACGAGCGCCGCGGCTGCCTCGATCGATGGCCGCCGGTCGCCGAGCGGATCCACCGGCCACTCGCCGACGATGGGGTCGTCCAGCAGGGGATTCGACGCACCGTCCGCGGGTGGATCGGCCCAGGCGTCGGGATCTCCCAGCAGGTCGCTGGGGCCGGCGGCAAGCTCCCGGAGGAATACGCCGGGGCCGGCCGCGGTCTTGCGCGTGGCGCCCCAATGATGGGCGGACAGCACGAGGTGGTGCCGCGCCCGGGTCACGGCTACGTAGAACAATCGCCGCTCTTCGGTCAGCTGGAGGTCGCGCCAGGCGGTGCGATGCGCCTGGACGGCATCGGCTAGTTCCCGCTGGTTCGCGCCGGCCGGCAGGTCCAGGGCGGGAAGATCGGCACGATCGCCCCGCAGCGCAGGCGGCAGGAACCCGGCGTCGCCGAGCCAACTGCTCGACATCCCGCTCGGGAACACATCATTCGACAGGTGCGGAATGGCCACGACGTCCCACTCGAGGCCCTTGGCGGAGTGCACTGTCAGCACTTGCACCCGGCCTGGTGGCGATTGCGATGCGCCGGGTGGCAGGCCATCTTCGCGCTCTCCGGCCGTGGCTAGGTAGTCGAGGAATTCCACGGGCCCGGCACCGGTCGCGGCCACGTCGGCGACGATGGACTCGAACTCGTCGAGATGCGCGCGCCCGTCCGGGCCGAGCAACACCTCGACCTCGAGACCGAGCACTCGCTCGATATCGGTCACGATCTCGCCGAGCGGTGCTGTCAGGCGTGTTCGGAGCCAGCGCAATTCGTCCCGTAAGGCGTTGATTCGCCGCCAACCTAGTGCGGAGTAGCGGTCCGCTTCACCGGGGTCGGCGAGCGCATCGGCCAGGCCGGCTTGGTCGACGTCCTCGCCTCCGATCGCGTCTGCGAGGGCCAACCTGATCCTCGCCAGGGGACCGCTAGCGCCCGCGCCCGCGGCGGTACTGTCCGGCGACCCTGGTGATACGACGCGAAGTTCGCGGGCGCGCCGCGCGAGTGCCGCAAGATCCGCGATGCCCAAACGCCACCGCGCACCGGACAGGATGCGCACGGCCGCGGGGCCGGACCGATGGTCCACGGCGAGGCGCAGCATCGCGATGACGTCGGCCACCTCGGGTTCATCGACAAGGCCACCCACACCGACCACCTCGACGACCAGGCCGCGGGCGCGCAGCGCGGCCGCGACGCCGGACATCGCTGCGCGGCGCCGGACCAGGACCGCCATGGACGGGTCTTCGCTCGCTCGCTCACGCGCGTCCACGAGGGCGCCGGCAAGCCACTCGTTCTCGTCGTCGATCGTCGTCAGTAGCGCACTGGCAACCTCCCCGCAACCCGCCGCATCCGACGGTCTGAGCTCCCCCACCGGGCCCACACCCGCGCGCACGTCCACGGATGCCGCATTCGCGATATCGAGTATCCGCCGGTCGTTCCGGAAGCTGACCAGCAGCGGACGGGTCACGGCCGGCGAGCCGTCACGACGCGGAAAGTCCGTCGCGAACCGGAGCAGGTTCGACGCGGACGCGCCCCGCCAGCCGTAGATCGACTGCACCGGGTCGCCGACCGCGGTGACACAGTGGCCCCGCCAGCTCGGGCCGTCTCCCCGAACGGGGCCCGGCCCGGGGGCGCCGAACAGGGTGCGGAGAATCACCCGCTGGGCATGACCGGTGTCCTGATATTCGTCGAGAAGCACGACGGGATGCCGCGCACGCAATGACTGCCCGACCGCTGCCGACGTCTCGACGAGAAGCGCGGCGAGCCGCATCTGGTCGGCGAAATCGACGGCATGGATCTCTCGCTTCGCCTCGGCGTACGCGCGCACCAGCGGAAGCAGCGCCCGCCGATTCGCCAGCGCGGCGATCGGGCCTACCAGACCGCTGTGGATCTGCGACCGCTGTCCCCTGCTCGGCGGCGCGTCCGACAACGCGCCGATGATGCGCGTCAGCTCATCGTCCAGCACGTCTGTGGTGACCAAGTGGTCGCCGAGCGCCCCGGATATGGCGAGGACGTCCTGCGTCACCCGATCCGGGCCATAGTCGGTGTCCAGATCGGCATCCCAGCTGCCGACCACGCTGCGGGCGAGTTGCCACGACGCCGTCGCGGTCAGCACACACGCGGTCGGTTCGATGCCGGCCAACGGCCCGAACTCGTCGATCAGCCGTCCGGCGAACGAATGATAGGTCCCGATCACCGGTTCCGAGCCGGCCAGCGCCTCGGACACGGAAGTGTCCACCACGCCCGCGCCGGCCAGCATGCGCAAACGCGAGCGAACGCGCTCGGCCAACTCGGTGGCCGCCTTGCGCGTGAACGTGAGCCCCACGATGTTGCCCGGCTCCGCCAGCCCGTTCGCGACGAGGTAGGCGACGCGTGCGGCAATGGTCTCCGTCTTCCCCGACCCGGCGCCGGCGATCACCAACGTGGGCTCCAGCGGTGCGGAGATCACGGCGATCTGCTCGGCAGTGGGCGCCGGCCGTCCGAACACGGCCGCAAGTTCCAACGGGTCGAACCTCATCGCGTCACCTGTCGGCCCTCGGTTTGTATGGGGCAGGCCGTGCGTACGGGACAACGGGCGCAATAGTCGCCCTGCCGCGCGACGTAGGTCGACCCGGCTGCGTCCGCTGCGACTCGGCGCAGTTCACCGAGCCAGTGTTCCCGCGACTGATCGTCCTGCGCCCGCTGCGAGCGCAGCACCGGCTTCCCGGTGCTCAGATAGACGAGTTCTGCACCACCGAGCCGCGTCATCGGCGTCGGAACCGCGACGGACAGCCCACCCAACGCGATCGCAAGTTGGTAGACGGCCAGCTGTACGTGCTCCTCGGCAGCCGCCTTCGTCGGCGGTGTTGATCCGGTCTTGAAATCGGTGACGACGACTCGACCATCCGGATCGGCCGACAGCCAGTCCACCCTCCCACGCAGCCGTATGGAGCGCGACCCGTCCGCTGGGAGCACGGCATCGATGTCCAGCTCGGACCCGAGGTAGGTACGCGTCCCGGACTGTTCGCGGATCCACGACGCCAGTGCCTGTCTCATCGTCTGCATGCGTCGGCGCAGGTGCGCTATTTCCCATGCCGGCAGGTGATCCTGGGATTCGAGGTACTCCTCGATAGCGCGATCGATATCGGCATCATCCGCGCCCGCCGCCATCCCCTCGGCCAGCGCGTGCACCGCGATGCCCAGGAGCTGCGCCTGGCCCTGTTCGCCGCGCCCGCCGTTCCGCTCCAGAACGGTGCGCAGCGGGCATTCCTGAAGGGACGCGATCTGCGACGGCGAAAGGACGATCTCCGAGTCGTTCGGAATCAACGGCTCGGGAGTGGACAGTTCCAGAAGCCCGTACCAGTGCGCGGGATCCGCGGCGCGAATACCGGCAGCGGCGAGCCGCGCCAGGCCGCGCGCCGCGGCGAGTTTGCGCTGCATGCCCGAACCCGCCTCGTCGTGGGACGCCGCCTCATCGTGGGACGCCGCCTCATCGTGGGACGCCGCCTCGTCGTGGGACGCCGCCTCATCGCGAGACGCCGCCCGTCGAAGGTCGGCGATCAACGCCGGGAGATGCAGTGCTCGGCGCGGGGTGCCGCGTGCCCCCAGCGGCCAACCGACCGGAACGTCACGATTACCCGCGATCTCCGCCAAGAACTGCGACGGCCTCGTCTCCTCGTCCTGGACGGCCGTCACGATGAGGCGCCGGCGCGCGCGCGTCACGGCGACGTAGAACAGTCGGCGTTCGTCGGCGAGCACGCCCGCCGCCGGGAGCGGCGCCTCAATCCCTGCAGCCGCATCGAGGAGTTCGCTCATCCCGAGCAGGCTCGACCTGCGACGCAGATCGGGCCACACCTCGGCCTGGACGCCTGCCACGGCGACGACGTCCCATTCCAGCCCCTTGGCCGCGTGCGCCGACATGACGGCGACCGCCGGCACATCGCGAGCGACCGGCCCGGACACCGGTATCTCGTCGTCATCCAGCACATCCAACAGGCCCGGAATACCCGCTGCCGGGAGTTGGGCCGCGAGATCCGCCGCACGATCGAACAGGGCCATCACCGCGTCGAGGTGCGCGTCCGCCCGCGCACCATCGCGGCCACCACGTTCGCTCTGCTCGAGCAGCCGGTCCGCCAGCCCCGATGCTTCCCACACCTGCCAGAGCACGGTCTCGGCCGCGGCAGCGGACGCTCCGCCGCGGGCGATGGCCACCAGGGATACCACGCGAACCACTGGCTCCGCCAGGTCATCCGGCAACCCGGCCGATATCGGACGATCCCCCCGCAGCACGTCCGCGATCAAGGTGCCGCTCGACACCCCGTCGGACGTCCGTCCGGCCCCATGAGCGCGGATCGATCGCCGCAACCGCCGCAGCGACAAGGGGTCGAGGCCACCGACGGGTGAGGCCAGCAGCGCGAGCGCGGCAGGCCCGCGCAGGCGACCGGGATCCATCCCGGCACGCAATACATCGAGCAAACCCGCGACGAGCGGTTCCGCGGAAAGAGGTCCCGCCGCACTTGTCGCCACCGGCACGCCCGCAGCAGCCAGCGACCGGCGGATGGCCGCCCCCGTGGCCATCGGTGACCGGAGCAGAACGGCCATCCGCGACCAGTCGACCGACGACTCGACGTGGGCGCGGCGGAGCTGGTCCGCGATGTAGGCAGCCTCCTGCGCCGCAGTAGGCAGCACCCGGACATCGACATCGCCCACCGGATTCGCTTCGACCGGTTCGAGATGACGATGAATATCCCGGCCGGGCAGCAGGTGCGCCACACCCCGGGTGCGCTCCACCAGGATGGGCGCCATCCGGTGGCATGTGGTCAGGGCCGTCACCGCGTCAGTCTGCAGATGCTCCATCACGCCGGGTGCGGCGCCGCGGAAGGCGTAGATCGCCTGATCCGGGTCGCCAACCGCGACGAACTCGTCTGCGCCGGTGGCGAGGAGCTCGATCATCTGCGCCTGGGCCGGGTCGACGTCCTGGTACTCGTCCACGAAGATCCGACGGAACCGTGCCTGCTGTGCGGCGAGAACCGCCGGATCGGCGAGGCGGTCCAACGCAGCAGCCGTCAATTCGGCCTGGTCCAACGCCGCACCGAGCCGCGCGGTGCCCTGCCGCAGATCGCCGATATCCCGGTATTCGTCGATGAACTCGGCGACCGCGCACCACTCCGGCCGGCGCAGTCGCCGCCCGAGCGCGGCCACGCGGCGCGACGCGATCTGGCGCTCCGCGAGGCGCAGCAGCAGTTCACGCAACTCGGACGCAAAGGCGCGCACCCGTAGCGCCGGTCGGAGCTCGACAGGCCAATACCGGCCGCCCTCGTCCGCATGGCCGGCCAGCATCTCACGCACCATGAGATCGGCCTGCCCGGCGTCGAGCAACCGCGGCGGCGGATCGCCCGCGGCGAGCGCCGCCAATCGGACGACGGAATAGGCGTAGGAGTGCAGGGTTCGGACGATCGGCTCGGTCACCGTGATATCGAGGCGGGCCGAAATGCGCGCCGTGAGCTCGGCCGCGGCCCGGCGCGAGAAGGTCAGCACGAGGATCGAGCCGGCGTCGACGCCGCGCCGCAGGATCCGATCCGCTACCGCCTCGACAATCGTCGCGGTCTTGCCGGTGCCGGGTCCGGCGAGAACCTTGAGCCGCCCCGCCGCGTGATCGATCACCGCACGTTGGCCCGGCGCGGGGACGAACGGCGCGCGTGGACGCACCGCCCGGGTGAGCACGTAGCGCGGAGACCATCCCTCCCGCACCGCGCGGGGATCCGAATCGCTCAGCACAGGCCCATAGCATCACACGCCCCCGACAGTGCACGAAGATGGTCGTGTGGACATGGTTCTGGCCGAGCGGATTCTCGACATGGTCGCGTCGGTGCCGCGCGGCAACGTTGCCACGTACGGCGACATCGCTGCGCTCGCGGGAACCCCGTCGCCGCGTCTCGTCGGCCGCGTCCTCGCGGAATTGTCGGACGACACGACCCCGTGGCACCGGATCATCCGCGCGAACGGCACGCCCGCGTCCCATCTGGTCGCCGAGCAGTGCGAACTTCTTCGCGCGGAGGGCGTCGAGGTCGACGGCGGCCGGGTCGATCTACGACGCTTCCGGTGGCGACCCGGGGCACTACCACGCGGCTCGGACAACGGCGCCGCCGGACGCCCGTCGGATGGCCGGTTGTCCCCCTGGCGTTAATCCATCCACATGTATGACGCCGTTCGCGGCAAGCGCATCACGGTGGCGGCAAGGTGAGCGCCATGAGCCACCACACTGCACACGCCGCGAGCGAATCGGTCGTCCGGTTGTCCGGCGGCCAGGGCATCGTCGCCGCTATTCCACAACTTCTCGGCTTCGTGCCGACCGACAGCCTGGTACTGGTGTGCCTGACCGGGCCGCGCAGCCGGGTCGGCCCGGTGGTGCGCGTCGATCTGTTCCCGCCGGGCTCGACCGACGTGATCCGGCAACTCACTCAGCACGCCGTCCGATATGCGGATTCGGCCGTTGTCGTCTGTTATGACGACGCGGGACGGCCGGCGTGTCTCGACCCCGTTCTCGCCGCTCTCGCGCGCGGTGGCGTTCCCGTGGTGGGGGCGCTGTGCGTCCTCGGCGGCGTGATCCGCGAGGCGGCAACCGCGCGGGCCATGGCCGCGGATCCCGGCATCCCGCTGCTGGATCAGGCCGACACGCAGGCCCAACAGCTCACCGCCGCCACCGTTCTCGCGGGGCGGCGTGTGCTCGCCACCCGAGCCGAGCTCGCGGCCTCGATCGCCGGTCCGGAGGGGCCCGCAGACGATGCGCTCCGCACCACGCTGACGGATGCGCGCGACCGGTTCGCGGCGATCCTCACGGAGTCTCCCCGCAATCTGACATTGCCGCTCTCCGTGGCCCTCGACGAGGCCTTTGCCCGCGTCGTATCGGAAGATCGGTCCCCGTCCGGGGTCAGTGCCAGTGCGGCCGCCGATCTCATCGTCCTGGTTGGGCACACCGGTTGCCGTGATCAACTCGTCGCGCGCGCCGTGGGTCGCGGCGACGCGAGCGTGATTCCCGCGCTCATCTCGGTAGCGCGCCGCTGCCCGAGGGACCGCGCCGCCGAGATCTGCGCCGTCCTCGCCGCGGCCGCCTATCGCTTCGGCGACGGTGCTCTGGCCCAGTGCGCCGTGGACCGAACCCTTGAATCGGAACCGAGCCATCGCCTCGGCAATCTGCTGCGCGCGGCCTTCACGGCCGGAATCCCACCAGGAAGCCTAGCGGCGCTCGCCGAGATCCGGATACCCGCGGATCAGCGGGGGCCCAAGAAGCCTAAGAAACGGCGTCAGCGAGCAGCGATCTCGCGGCTGTCATGATCCGCGCCGTCGACTCCGGCGCGCTGCGCGGATGGCCGAGGCTCATGGCCAGCCGGAACAAGACGGCACGCCGCAGCAGTGCTTCCCACTCCGGGAGGTCCGACCACTCGGCGGCGAACTCGTGCGGCGCACCGCCCCATGCGACGGCGTCCACCACCACCACGGCCGCCGCGAACTCGGCCGGGCGGAAGAGCGGGTTGAAGTCGATGACGGCTGGCGGCGCCGAGCCCGCGAACAGGACGTTGCCGAACAGGTCACAGTGGATCAGCTGGTCCGGCAGTCGGACCGGCGATCGCGCCGACGCGATCTGTGACCATAGATCGGCGCCCGCACCGGCCTCGAGCCTCGGCTCGTCGGATCGCGCCTCGCCCCAGGCAAGGCGATCCGCCCAGCCGATCACATCGTCGCGCTCGGCGAGCAAACGAGGCCGTGCCACGCCGCGCAGCGACTCGTGCAGCTGCACGGACACCCGGACGGTGTCGGCGTACCGCGCGCTCGGCCGGCCGGAAACGAATCGCTGCGCGCACCACCGGCCCACCACCCAGCGCCCGTCGAGCGATCGAACGGGACGCGCTACCCGGATGCCCGAGACCCTGAGCGACTCGAAGACGCCCGCCGACCATGCGGCTGCGACCGGGTCGGTGACGGCTTTGAGGACAACGTCACCGTGCCGCCACACCTGCCCGACGGCGCCGGCAAGACGTTCTCCGGGAATACCGGCCACACCGAACGCCGCCAGCACGTGCTCCGGGGGCGGCGTGGGTTCATTCACCGGGGCCTCCGCGGGCCGCGGCACGGCGAGCGGCAGCGGAATACAACACCGCCCTAGTATCGCGGAAGCATGGGAGCGATGTCCTGTGCCCATGCCATCACGCCGCCGCCGAGGTGCAGAGCGTCGCCGTATCCGGCGGCGTGCAGCGCACGCACGCACTCGGCGGAACGGGCCCCGGATTTGCAGTACAGCACGATGAGACGGTCGTGAGGCAACTCATCCAGGGCCTCACCCGAGAGGATGCGCCCCTTGGGGATCAAGACGTCCCCGGGAATGGCCACGAGATCGTGTTCCGGCGGCTCACGGACGTCGACCAGCAGGAGATCGTCACGCTCGGCGCGCAACGTCTCGAGTTCGCGCGGGCTGATGGTGGCATCGGCGACCGACTGCTCCGGAGCGGGGCGCGCTCCGCAGAATTCGTCATAGTCGATCAGTCCGGTGACCGCCGGGGCGGATGGGTCGGGCCGGAGCCGTACCGTCCGGAACGTCATGTCCAGTGCGTTGTAGACCAGCATGCGACCGAGCAACGACCGGCCGATGCCGCAGATCAGCTTGACCGCCTCGGTCGCCATGACGGATCCGACCGTCGCACACAGCACGCCGAGCACACCGCCTTCGGCGCAGGACGGCACGCTGCCCGCAGGCGGCGGCACCGGATACACGTCCCGGTACTGCGGCCCGCGCCCGGCCCAGAACACGCTGACCTGGCCCTCGAACCGGAAGATGGACCCCCATACGTAGGGCTTTCCGAGCAGCACACACGCGTCGTTCACGAGGTACCGGGTCGCGAAATTGTCCGTTCCGTCCAGGACCACGTCATAGCCGGAGAAGATGTCCAACGCATTCGCAGAAGAGAGCTGCACCTGGTGCAGAACCGTGCGCACGAGCGGATTCACCGCCGCGACGGCGCGCGCCGCCGACTCCGCCTTGGGCCTTCCGACATCGCCGTCCGTGTGGATGATCTGCCGTTGCAGGTTGGATGTCTCGACGACATCGAAATCGACGATCCCGATCGTTCCCACGCCTGCGGCGGCGAGGTAGAGAAGCGCCGGCGAGCCGAGCCCCCCGGCACCGAGCACCAAGACCTTCGCGTTGGCCAACCGTCGCTGCCCTACGCTGCCGACCTCCGGGATCAGCAGGTGACGAGAGTACCGCTGCGCTTCGACGGTGGACAGCACCGGCCCGGGCGACACCAGCGGCGGCAGGTCGGACCTGGCCGTGCCATCGGCAGTGCCATGAACTAGGCCGTCGAACAGACCATCAGTCATAACGCCAGTGTGGCACAACGGTCAGGACGGCTGCGGCGGTTTGACGAATGGGTTCGCGAGGCAGGTCTTGCCGTCGGCGGACACCGGACCACCGGGGTTCAGGCGAGCGATATCGTCGTCCGACGTGCTCCACGACTGCTGCATCATGACCGGGGCGAGCGCTCCGTTCGCCGGACACGGTTCGTGCTGGCGCCCGAGCGCGTGGCCGACCTCGTGGTTGATCGCGTAGACACGGTAGGAATCCAAGTCGCCGCCGTACGCGTAGGCGCCGCGGACCCACCGCGCATCGTTGATCACCACCCGCCCGAGCGCGTGGTTGTAACAGCTCGCCTCGAGTGGCACGTCCCAGCCGCAGAAGTCGGCCCGCCGGGTCGTCATCTGGCTGGTGAGGCTCACCCGGAAGTCGGGCGTACCCGAATCGATACGTTGCAGGGTGAATTGGCCGCCACCGACCCAGGAGCGCGGGCTGGACAGGATGGCCACGACCAGATCCGCGAACCGCTGGTCCGCGCTCGCCGATTCGATGCCGTCCTCCACCTCGACGGTGAAGGTGCGGTGATCCGCGCCGGTGCCGAATGGCTGCGACGTCC
>JAFIHI010000196.1 GCA_017848755.1 Nakamurella sp.
ACCGGGATGGGCGGCGCGCTCGGTGAGGTGATCGTCGGCTCAGTGCTCGACCCCGTCGACCCGGTCGTCGGCGACGGCGCCGGAGCTTCCGTCACCTCCCCCGGCAGCAGTTGGTCGCGCTGCAGCGCCTGCCAGATCAGCTCGGCGTTCGGCGCCGGGTCCAGCGCCACGCCGTTGGCATCCGGCACCGTGGGCAGCGTGAAGAACGTGACGTGGCTCGGGTCGAGATTGCCGAGCGATTGGGCGATCTCGATCAAGTCGTCCAGCGTCACGTTGTCGGTCTGTACGTTCTTCACCACCGCCTGCAGCACCGAATCGAGCTTCACCGGGTTCAGCAGTACCCCCGCCGAGGTCATCTGGCGCAGGATCGTGGACAGCACCTTCTGCTGCCGGTTGATACGCGCGAGGTCGGACGTGTTGTCGCCCTTCACCTTTCGTGCCCGCACCAGGTTCAGCGCCTGCACCCCGTTGATGTGCTGCTCGCCGGCCACCGGCAGTACCGTGCCGAGCTGCGCGTCGACGATCGGCCGGCACGCATTGACCTCGATCCCGCCCAGTGCGTTCACGATCGACGCGAATCCGGAGAAGTCGATCACCATCATCCGGTCGATGCGCAGCCCCGTCAGCTCCTGCACCGCCTTCACGGTGCACGCCGGGCCGCCGGCCGCGTACGTCGCATTGATGCGCCAGACCGAATACGGCGACGTGTAATCCTGGTCGAGTACCTGCCCCGTCTTGTAATCCCACGCCTTGCATGTCGGCGCCGGCACATACATGTCGCGCGGAATCGACACCACCGTCACGTGGGACCGGTCCGCTGACAGGTGCGCGACCATGATCACGTCCGAGCCGCCGGGATCCTTGTTCGCCCCGCCCAGCTTCGCGTCCGCCGCCTTCGCGCGCGTGTCCGACCCCAGGATCAGAATGTTCTCCGCCACATAGCTTTTCGGCGCGTGCGCCGTCGTCACGGCCGCTCCCGGCGCCGCCGGACCGGTGGTCCGGGCGGTCGTCGGGGCGATATTCGAATCGTTCGGGTCGAGGGCCGAGATCTGATTACCCTTGAGCGTCGCGTCGGCGCGCGCCTTGATCACGTACGCGGTCCCCGACACCACGAGCAGCAGCGCTGCCAGCGCGGCGACCAGCGCGCGCCCGGTGATCCCCCAGCCACGGGCCGCGCGATCGATGGGCGGGGGAGCGCTGACCGGAACAACGTCATCGGCGGTTTCACCCGTGTCCGACGGCGCTTCATCATCGAGTATGACGCTGTTCTCGGGCGGGGCCGGGTCGCTTGCCGAGACGTCCTGGGCGGGTTCGCCACTCACGTCACCGCTCGGTTCGCTACTCGGCTCACTACTCAGCGCGGCAATGAGCTCGCTCGCCGGGATCACGGTGGTCGCATCGGGGTCGCTCGCAGCCGCAGCGGCGTCCTCCGGCGCGCGCCGCCGTCGACGCGGTTCGAAGGGCCCGCCGGCGTCCTGCAGCCGCGCGATCAACTCCTGCGCACTCATGCCAGTGTCGGGATCCGGCTCGTCCGCCCATAGCTTCGGGCGTTCCCAAGGGGCCGACGGTTCGTCAGGGCCGTCTGCTCCGCCTGTGCTCACTGCCTCGAATCCTCCCGGTGGTGCGAACGACGGACCGTACGGCGCGATGGTACGGGGCGGTGTTCCGACGCCGTGCTCCGCCACGATGGTATGGCCCGCTGCTAGGAGACGCACAGGGCAGCGGTTTCCGCCACCCCGCCGGTCACCCACATCCGCAGGGTCGTCAGGTCGGACCCGGTGATGCGCCCGTCCGTATAGATCGTGATGTACGCGGGCAACAGGTATTCGGTGCCGCCCGCGGCGAGACGCATATCACGGTACGCGGGGTCGAAGGCCAGCGTGGTCGTGGCCGCTGGGCAGGCGCGTTGGTCGGCGCTCTGGTCCGGCGCCACCAGCCGGTCGAGCACCGCGCGCTGCGCGGCGACGGGCCCGCCTGCCGTCGCATTGATCTCGTTGACGGCGGCGCGGATGGCAAGTCCCGCAGGCGAATCCGCGAGCGCCAGGGAAGCGGGCGTGGTGACGGGCGGCGGTGACGCAGCGCTCGTGCATGCGGTTGCCAAGGCCGCGGCCAGCAGCACGGGCGCCAGCGCGAGCGCCGGCTTCACCCGCCGTTCCCGTCGATCTCGGCGCCCTCCGGAACAGCGAGATCGTCCGGGTCGTCGAGCCAGCCGTACGGTAGGTGCACCCGGCGCTGCGGCCCGCCCTGCCGTCCGCGCGGACCTTCCGCCGCCTCGGGGAACGGTTGCGATAGGTCCAGCTGCGCCGTCAGATCCTCGAGCTCGGCGAGTGACGACACCATGCCGAGCGCGCGTCGTAGCTCCGATCCGGCGGCGAAACCCTTGAGATACCAGGCGATGTGCTTGCGCAGGTCCCGCATTCCGCGATCGGCGCCCATCTCCTCGCAGAGCAGTTCCGCGTGCCGGATCATGATCTCGACAATGCCCGCTAGCCGCGGCGGCTCGGGCACCGGCCGGCCGTCGAACATCGCGGCGAGTTCCGCGAAGAGCCACGGCCGGCCCTGGCAGCCGCGGCCCACCACCACCCCGTCGCAGCCCGTCGCCTCGATCATCTCCAGCGCGTCCGACGCGCGGAAGATGTCGCCGTTCCCGAGCACCGGGATGGACGTGACCGCACTCTTGAGCTCGGCGATCGCCTCCCAGTCCGCCCGGCCCGAATAGTGCTGTTGCGCCGTGCGCGCGTGCAGGCCGACCGCCGCGACCCCCGCCTGCTCCGCGATCCGGCCCGCTTCCACGAAGGTCCGATGGTCCTCGTCGATGCCGATCCGCATCTTGATCGTCACCGGGATGTTCGCGTGCGATGCCTCGGACACTGCCGCCCGCAGGATCGCCTCGAACAGCCGCCGCTTGTACGGCAACGCCGCGCCGCCGCCCTTCCTGGTCACCTTGGGCACCGGGCAGCCGAAGTTCAGGTCGATGTGGTCGGCCAGATCCTCGTCCGCCACCATCCGTACCGCCGCGCCCACCACGGCCGGGTCGATGCCGTAGAGCTGCAGCGAGCGCGGGTTCTCGCCCGGCGAGAAGCGAATCATGGCCATGGTTTTCGGGTTGCGGGCCACGAGCGCCTGGGTCGTCGTCATCTCGCACACGTACAGCCCGCCGCTACAGAACTCTCTGCACAGCTGCCGGAACGACCGGTTGGTGACCCCCGCCATCGGCGCCAGCTCCACCGGCGGCCAGATGTCGTACTGGCCGATCTTCAGCCCGGAGTTTGGAGTCGCCACGCGGCCCATTCTTCCAGGTATGGCAGTGTTTTAGGCATGACGGTTCCACGCATAACGCTGTCCGCGGACTGGTTCTCCGCGTTCGACCTCGCCCCCGCCGCCGATCGTCCGGACCTGCTCGCCCCGCCGGTCGCCGCCGCCCTTGCCGCCCTGCCTCCGGGCGTCACCGTCCTCGCCACCCCCATCGACCCGAATCTTGCCGACACCGCCGCGTTCTGCGCGCACTACGGCGTTCCCGAGGCCGCCAGCGCCAACTGCGTCATCACCCTCGGCAAACGCGCCGGCGAGGAACGCTTCGCTGCCGTGATAGTCCTCGCCACCACCCGCGCCGATATCAATACTGCCGTCCGCAAACACGTTGACGTACGCAAGATCTCGTTCGCCCCCATGGACACTGCTACCGGCCTCACGCAGATGGAGTACGGCGGCATCACACCCATCGGCCTGCCCGCCGACTGGCCCATCCTGATCGACACGGCCGTCACCGCAGCCGGCCCCGTCGTCATCGGTTCCGGTCGCCGCGCCTCCAAGATCGTCATCGACGGCGCCGATCTCGCCACCCTCCCCAACTCCGCCGTCATCAACGGCCTCGCTAACCCGTTCTGACGCCCCCGGCGGCAGACCTGCTCACAGCGCCGCCGCGTCGGCCAAAGCGGTCTCGGACACCGGGCGTCTGAGCAGATCCGTTGAGAAGACGTCGACGTCTCGTCCGAGGATGCGCCGGAATTCATCGTTCAGGCCACCGACCCGGAAGAGGATATTTCCGCCTTTCGGATCAAGGTCTACCAGAATGTCGATGTCGCTACTCTCCGTCGCATCGCCACGAGCGACCGAGCCGAACAGTCGTGGGTTCGTCGCTCCGTACTTGTGCATCACTGCGTCGAGCTCGCGGCGGTGCGCGGCGATCAGCTCGCGCAAAGCACAGCTTGTCGGCGTCATGCTCGTGGACCCAGGGTAGCTTCACCCCACCCGCGGCCGCACCTGCTCACCGACCAGCGCCACATGCTCCAGATCCGACAGGTCCAGCACCTGCAGGTAGATGCGCTGCACCCCGGCCGCCGCGAACCGCTCCAGCTTCGCGGTCACCTCGAGAACCGTTCCCGCGATTCCGTTCTCACGGAGCTCGGCCGCCTCCCGCCCGATCGCCGCCGCGCGGCGCTCGAACTCCGCCTCCGTCTCTCCGCAGCACAGCACCTGCGCCACCGAGTACGTCAGCTCCGCGGGGTCCCGCCCGACGGACTCGCATGCCGCGCGGACACGCGCGAACTGCCTCACTGATGTCTCCAGATCGCTGAACGCGATGTTGAACTCGTCCGCGAACCTGGCTGCCAGCGCAGGCGTGCGCCGTGGACCATGCCCGCCGACGATGATCGGTATCCGGGGCGCACCGTTTCGCCCGCGCTGCACCGGTTTTGGCAATCCCGGCGCGCCGTCCAGCTGGAAATACCTGCCGTGGAACGAGAATGAGCCGCCCGCGGGCGAAGCCCACAGCCCGGTGAGGATTTCCAGCTGCTCCTCGAGCCGATCGAAGCGCTCACCGAATCCGGAGCCGAAGTCGATGCCGTAGGCGCGGTGCTCCTCCTCGTACCATCCGGCGCCGAGCCCGATCTCCAGTCGCCCGCCGGAGATGTCGTCGATATTCGCCGCGGCGATCGCCAGCATCGACGGATGCCGGAAGGTCGCCGACGTGAGCAGCGTGCCGAGGCGGATCCCGGGTACCTGCGCCGCGATCGCCGCCAGCGTCACGTAGGCGTCCGACGGACCCGGCAGCCCGGACGCGGAACCCATCTTCAGGATGTGATCCGACCGGAAGAATGCCGAGAATCCGCCCGCCGCGGCCGAGCGGGCAACGGCCAGAACGTCGTCATACGAGGCGCCCTGCGGCGGTTCGGCGAAGATGCGCAGATCCATGGCACCCACCCTAAGGGCACGCGAGGGCGGCGGATTCCCCGCCCGACTCTCACCGCCGCCGAAGCATTTTCAGCGCCCGCAACGACGCCGTCATGAACGCCTGATACCGCCGCCCGCGCAGCGGTCCGAACTCGCCGACCGGCCAGATGCGTTGCGCCGCAATGGTCTGCGCCCATGTCGAGGCGAGCAGGCCCTCCGCCCCGTGCCGCCGCCCCACGCCGGAGGCCTTCACCCCGCCCATCGGCGAGTCCACGGAACCCCATGCCGCGGCGTAAGACTCGTTGATGTTCACCGTTCCGGCCGTGAGCCTTCGCGCCACCGACCGGGCGTGCGCGGCGGACCTGGAGTACACCGACGCGTTCAGCCCGTACGCCGACGCGTTCGCCTTCTCGATGGCTTCCTCGTCGGACGCGACCGGATAGACCGATACCACCGGTCCGAACGTCTCCTCGTCGAAGCAGGCGGCCGTCTCCGGTACGTCGGCGAGCACTGTCGGCTCGAAGAAGTACGGACCCAGGTCCGGACGGTGCGTCCCGCCCGCCAGCACCGTGGCCCCGTGCGCCACCGCGTCGTCGATGTGGTTTCGGGTCTTGGCAAGCTGCGCCGCGTTCACCAAAGACCCCATCTCCGACCGGTAGTCGTATCCGGCGCCGAGCTTCACCCGCCGCGCCGCGGCGGCGAACCGCTTGGTGAACTCGTCGGCGATGTCCCGGTGCACGTAGATGCGCTCCATCGACAGGCAGAGTTGCCCTGCGGACGAGAACGACCCGCGCACAGCGCCTTCCACCGCCGAGGCGAGGCGTGCGTCGGCGCACACGATCATCGCGTTCTTCCCGCCGAGCTCCAGGTCCGCGCGCACCAGGCGCCGCCCGGCCTGCTCGGCGACGCGCCGCCCGGTCGCGGTCGAGCCGGTGAACACGACATGGTCGGCCGCATCGATCACGGCCGGCCCGACCGTTGCGCCGTCGCCGACCACCACCTGCCAAATGCCCGCGGGAATGCCTGCGGCGAGGGCGATCTCGCGGATCAGCAACGTGGTGAGCGCCGTCTGCGAGTCCGGCTTGTGCAGCACGGCATTGCCGGCGACCAGGGCCGGAATGGCGTCACCCGCGGCGAGCGTGAGCGGATAGTTCCACGGCGAGATGATGCCGATAAGCCCGTAAGGGTGCCGAAGTTCCACGGTGCGGGTCAGCAGCGGGAACACCCCGTGCCGGCGGCGCGGCGCGAGCACCTTTTCTGCCGAGAGTCCGTAGTACCGCAGCGTGTTCGCGATGTCGGCGACCTCTTCGAAGGCATGCCCGCGCGCCTTGCCGGATTCCGCCTGGATCACGTCGCACAGCTCCTCCGCCCGCGCCAGCACCGCATCGTGCCATCGCAGCAGCGCGGCGGCCCGCACGTGGATACTCGTTGCGGCCCAATTCTTCTGGGCGGCCCGCGCGAGACGCGCCGCCTCGGCGACCTGTGCGACGGACGTGTGAGGCAGACGTAGCAGCACCTCGCCGGAAAATGGCATGCGCACCGCGGTCTCGCCGTCATCGCCCGAGACGCCGCCCGAGCCGCCACCCGAGCCGTCGGCCGAATCGCTGCCCGAGCCGCGACGCAATGCGGAGAGCAGCGCCTCGATGCGATGGTGCGAGAGCGACGCGGGCGGCGACGGGTATGACGCTTGTCCAGCCATGCCCCGATTATCCCAGCGGGCGCGCAGCTACCCCAGCTGGATGAGCGCGATCCCGGCCACCACCCCCGCTGCGGCTGCCAGTTGACGCGGTGAGAGTCGTTCCGCGAAGAAGAGTGCGCCGATCACGCCGGCGAACAGCACGGACACCTCGCGCAGGGTGGAGACGACCGCGAGGCTCGCCCGGTCCTGCGCCCACAGCACGATCGCGTAGGCGGCGGTGGACGCGAGCCCGCCGGCCAGGCCGAGCAGCACCGTCCGCACTCCGCCCGCCTGCGTCCAAGCCACGAGTCGCCACGGCCCGGCCAGCACCGCGCACACCGCGATCAACAGCGGCCCCTGCAGCATCATCAGCCACGCCGCGTATCCGGCGGCCGAGCCGGAACTCCGCACGCCTAGCCCGTCCACCAGGCTGTAGGTCGCGATCACCACCCCCGTCGCCACCGCGAGCAGCAGGCCGGACCGCGCCCCGCCGCGAGCGTAGCGACGCGGCATCCCGACGAGCACCGCAAGGCTTCCGACAACGAAGGCGATCCCCACCAACTGCCATACCGCGAGCCGTTCGCCCAGGAATCCGAGCGAGAACGCGGTCACCAGAACGGGTGCCGTGCCACGCGCCAGCGGGTACACCTGCCGGAACTCGCCGTGCGCGTAGGCCGCGGTAAGCAGCAGCAGGTAGCCGGTCTGCAGCACCACGGACGTGATCAGGTACGGCCAACTGGCCGCCGCCGGCACCACTGCGACGAAGCACCACAACCCGCCGAAGATCAGGTACCCCGCGCCCATCAGCGCGCTCGCCACGAGCCGGTGGCCGATCGCTTTGGCCGCCGCGTTCCACCCCGCGTGGATGACGGCCGAGCCCAGTACCGCCACCACGACTGCAGGGGACAACCCGATCGACAGCGGGGCCGGCAGCCCGGTCGGTATGCCGGTGGGCAACTCGGCTAGCCGGGCCCACGCAGACACGCCGGATAGCATCGCATGCGTGCACGAACACCCGGTGTCAGCGTCGGGGCGGCACCGCGGTCGGCTGGTCGCCGCGTTTGGCCTCACCAGCTCGTTGTTCTTAGCGGAGTTCATCGTCGGGCTCATCGCAGGTTCGCTCGCGGTCATCGCCGATGCCGGCCATCTGGCCGCGGACATCGTCACACTCGGTGCCGCGCTAGCCGCCACCCGGATCGCGACCCGGCCCGACGCATCCGGCCAGCGCACCTACGGCCGCTACCGCGCGGAGGTGTTCGCCGCCGGATTCGCCGTCCTGATCATGCTGGCCGTCGGCGTCGTCGTCATCGGCGGCGCCATCTCCCGCATCGGCCACGAGCCGCAGATCGCCACCGGCCCCATGCTCTGGATCGGGATCGCGGGCCTGGCCGTCAATGTCGTGGCCGTGCTGCTGCTGCGTTCCGGCGCGGCCGAGTCGCTCAACCTCCAGGGTGCGTACCTCGAGGTGCTCGGCGACGCGGCCGGCAGCGGCGGCGTCATCGCAGCCTCGCTGTTGATCGCCGGGACACGGTGGACCGCATGGGATGTCGTCGTCGCGATCGCGATCGGCACGTTCGTCGTGGTGCGTGCGATCGGCCTGGGGCGATCGGTCCTGCGGGTGCTCGGGCAGCACGCGCCGCAGGGCATCGACCCGCATCGCCTCGCCGCGGATCTCGAGGCGATCGACGGCGTCGCCGATGTCCACGATGTCCACCTGTGGGAGCTCACCTCCGGCATGACGGTCGCCACGGCGCACCTCGTCGCGACCGACACCGTCGACCACCACACGGTTCTCGACGCCGCGCGCGACCTGCTCGCGCACACCTACGACATCGAACACGCCACTTTGCAGATCGAGCCGCGCGACCACACTTCCTGTCGGCACTTGAATTGGTAGGCTCACCCCGTGCTCCGCCGGGCCGCCTTGGCCGCCATGCTGATCGCCGTCATGTCCGTGACGGCGTCCTGCTCGTGGGTGTCCGGGCTCTTCGGCCATCACGACGCGTCCAAGCCCACCTCCGTATCGGTCTTCGATGCGAAGGTGGGCGACTGTTTCGTTGCGCCTGCCGACGTGAAGGCCGAACTCGCGAACCTGTCCAAGGTACCGTGCGATGTCGCGCATCAGCAGGAACTCTTCGCCAAGGTCGACTACCAGGCGCCGGGCAGCCAGGGCAGCGCTGCCGGCACCGGCACCACCACCAGCGCCGGCCTCGCCGACGCCTATCCCGGCGACGCAGCGCTCGACAAGTTCGCACAGGGTGCCTGCGCCGAGAAGTACACCGGGTACGTCGGTATCGCCTATCCGGATTCCGGCTTGTGGTTGACGTATCTGCTGCCGTCGGCGCGCAGTTGGCAGCAGGGCGCCGACCGCCAGATCCTGTGTTTCGTCACCACGACGGCCGGCGGGTCGTTGACCAAGTCGGTGAAGGGGTCGAAGCTGTAGGAGCCGGCGGCCGATGGACTGCCGACAGTCAAGCGAGGGAGCTGTCAGCATGCCCAATCCCGTGGTTACCGGTGCAACACTGGCCTGCACGTTCGGCATGGCACCGTCCACCATGAACGTGATCCGCCCGAACGTCCTGGTCGAGAGCCGGCCCGCCGGCACCATCATGGACATGGCGCCGGTCGCCAACGTCCCGCCGTTCGGCATGTGCCAGTCGCTGGCCAACCCCACCGTCGCCGCCGCCACGGCGGCTGCCCTGGGCACGCTCACCCCGATGCCGTGCGTGCCGGTGATCGTCGGCCCGTGGGCGCCGGGCGCGCCGACTACCGTCGTCGGCGGGTCACCCATGCTCACCGCCGGATCCCAGTTGCACTGCGCGTACGGCGGGGTGATCTCGGTCGTCGTGCCGGGCTCGACCACGACACAAGCCTCATAGCGCGCCATAGCGCGCCTTTTTGAGAATCTGTCATGAAATAGACGTAGGGCTATTCCTTCTTGCCGCTGTGAGTGACATGATCGCGGGGAGTCACCCTTCGTGACACCCCCAAGGCAGGAATCGGTAGGAGCCGGAATGCCCAATTACGCTGCGCCAGGTGTGTATGTCGAGGAAGTCCCGTCGTCCGAGAAGTCGCTGACCGCGGCCCCGACTGCGATCGCTGCCTTCGTCGGATTCACTGAGAAGGCGCCGACAGACGATCCGAACGATCCGGAGGGTCTCGCCCCGCGCCTCGTCACCAGCTGGACCCAGTACGAGCAGCTCTACGGAAGCTTCTGCGCGGGTGCCGTGCTGCCGCTCTCGGTCTACGGATATTTCGCGAACGGCGGCTCGATCGCCTACATCGTGCGGATCCCCAACACCGCGCCGTCCGGCAAGCCGTCGCGGCTCGAACTGCCCGCGCCGGACCGCGCCCTCGGCCTGCCGATTGCGGTGGAGAGCATCGAGCCGGATGCGGACATCTCCATCGTCGTCGAGACTAACGAGGATGCCGGTGGCGCCGATGACGAGCCGAACCCCTTCAACATCACGGTCCGTTCCGGGGGCGTTGATGTCGAATCCTTCGACAACCTGACCCTTGGTAAGGGTGACCGTAACGCCGCCACGGTCATCAACAAGACATCGACCAAGATCAAGGTCGAGGTCCTGCTGGACGAGACGGCCGATCTCGCCGGCCAGATCGAGGTCGTCAAGCCGGGCGTCTACTCGCTGGCCAAGGCCGCGCCGACGCCGGTGCCGGTCAACGGTCGCAAGTTCGCCGGCTCCGCCTCGGCGCGCCAGGGCATCAACGGCCTCGCCGTCGCCGAGGACGTCACCATGGTGATCGTCCCGGATCTCGTCACCGCCGCCACCAAGGAGGACGGCTCGATCGACCTCGGCCTGTGGAAGTCCGTCCAGACCACGCTGATCAGCCACTGCGAGCAGAACGGCAACCGCATGGCCGTGCTCGACTCCCCGCCCGGGATGACTCCGCAGCAGGTCAAGGAATGGCGCAGCGATGTGGCCATGTACGACTCCGCCTTCGCCGCGTTCTACTACCCGTGGATCAAGGTGGAGAACCCGATCGGCACCAACGGCGACGCCGAGGTCGTCATCCCGCCGAGCGGCCACGTCGCCGGCGTCTGGGCCCGCACCGACGACACCCGCGGGGTGTGGAAGGCGCCGGCCAACGACACCATCCGCGGCGTGCTGGATGTCGAGTACGCCGTCACCCAGAACGAGCAGGGCCTGCTCAATCCCATGGGCATCAACTGCATTCGCCCGTTCGGCACCCGCGGTATCCGCATCTGGGGTGCGCGCACACTGTCGTCCGATTCTGATTGGCGCTACATCAACGTGCGCCGGCTGTTCAACATGATCGAGACCACGGTGGCGCAGGGCACCCAGTACGCCGTCTTCGAGCCGAACGACATGAAGCTGTGGGAAGGCGTCAAGCGCACGCTCGACGGGTTCCTCCGTGGGCTGTGGAGCCTGGGCGCCCTGTTCGGCGCCTCCGCCGATCAGGCCTACTACGTCAAGTGCGACGCCGAGACCAATCCGCCGGAATCCATCGATCAGGGCCTGATGGTGTGCGAGGTCGGTATCGCCCCGGTCAAACCGGCCGAGTTCGTCGTCTTCCGCATCGCCCAGCACAAGCAGACCGCGAGCTGACGGACCGGCTCGTCTTCAGACTGGCACGCACATAAGGAGCGCAACACATGCCCAACTTCCTGCAGGAAGACACCCTGATCGCCCAGAACTTCTTCCTGGAGATCAAGGGCGAGATCATCACCTATCTATCCGGCGTGTCCGGCTTGGACATCTCGATGGAGGTCGCCGAGGTGGTCCAGGCGGCGCCGGACGGCAAGAAGGTGATCCGGAAGATGCTCGGCACCCACATCAAGCCGCCGGACCTCTCGCTGACCCGAGTGGCCCCGACGGACATGTCGAAGGACGCCATGTGGGGCTGGTTCAACAAGATTTACCAGAAGGGCATGCCGGTAGCTAACCGCGAGTCGGAGCGCAAGGACGGCTCCATCGTGATCTACGACTCCACCGGTGCCGAGGTCGCGCGGTTCAACTTCTACAACGGCTGGCCGTCGAAGATCTCTACCGATGCGCTATCGGTGGACTCCAATGACCCGGTCAAAGAGACCATCACCCTGACGATCGAACGGCTTGAGCGCACCAAGTGAGTCTCCGCACCGAATACGAGTTCACGCTGCCCCGCGGCTATGTCGATGCCGCGGGCAGTGTGCATAAGAAGGGCGTCATGCGGCTGGCGACGGCTCGCGACGAGTTGGAGCCGCTGCGCCATCCGACCGTCTCCGGTCCGGACGATCCGCGGCTCACGCTGATGATCCTCGCGCGCGTCGTCACCAAGCTCGGCGACGTCCCGATGATCACGGTCAATGAGATCGAGGGGCTGTTCGCCGCGGACCTCGCCTTCCTGCAGGACTTCTACGGGGTGATCAACTTCGGCACCCAGGAGGAGTACGAGGCGCTGCTGGCCGCGCAGGCCGCCGCAGGTCCGGTTGTCGGGGAGCGTGCCGACACCGACGGCTGGACGCAGGCGGCTAGCACTTCGGGCACTGCTTCCGGTGCCGCCGGCGAGGAAGAGGAAGGTGCGGACAGCGATGCCGCCGAGCCCGGCCCGGCGGTGCGGACGCGGGTGCAGGAAGTCCCCCGCAGTAAGAACTGAGCGGGCGGCGGGTGCGGTGGCAACCGGCAGGGCCGTTGGGAAAGCACAGCGGTGAAGCGATATCCGGTCGAGGCGTTGTGGCAGGAGATTGCGTATCTGGCGTATCACCTGCACTGGCCGCTCGACGACATCCTCGACCTCGAGCACATGGACCGGGTGACGCTGATCCGGGCGGTCGTGTCGTTGAACCAGCGAGCATGGGAGGCTGCGCGTGACTTCGCCTAGTCAACTCACGCCGCTCGGTGGCGACGGCCAGGTCGGCAGCAACTTCCTGCTCGAGGTCGACGGCGTCGAAATCGGTATGTTTGCCGCCGTGTCCGGCCTGCAGGTCTCCGTGCAGACGGAGGACCTTGTCGAGGGCGGCCAGAACGGTTTTGCCAGAAAGCTTCCCGGCCGCATGGAGTGGCCGAACATCGTGCTCTCGCGCGGGCTGATCAAGTCGGACAACCTCTTCGACTGGTTCTCCAAGACATCCGGCGAGGGATTCGCTGCCGCCGGTAACAAGCTCAAGCGGTGCACCGGAGCGATCACCGCCATCGCGTCCGACGGCTCCCGCCTGCGGTCCTGGAACCTCGCCGGCTGTTTCCCCGTGCGCTGGAAGGGCCCCGACTTCAACGTCACGAGTAACGACGCGCTCTCCGAGGAGCTGGAGATCGCCCACGAGGGATTCCGCAGCTCCACGCAGGCGTAATCATGGCTGCCGATCACGGGGACGCCCGGACCCGGTTGGGCCGGTCTGCTGCCGCGCGGTTCGTCCTGCGCCGCCACCCCTCCGGCGGCGTCGCCCGGACCCTCGGCATCGGCATCGTCGGCATGGCCGCCCAACGATTCGCCGCCGGTGTCGCCCGCCCCGTCGAGATTCGCCGACAACTCGCCGGCCCCGGCGAGATCCGGCCCCGCGGCTTCGAGCCCGTGAGCGCCCCTCCACGCTGGTGGGTCCCAGTCGAGCACCGGCCGACGCACGCACCCGCGCATGTCTCCGCCCCGGCACACGCCTCTGCGCATTCTTCCGCCCGCAGCGCGACCCCCGTGACGGCTGCGACCGCAACACCGCCGCCCATCCCGCCCGCGATGCCCCTGCCCACCTCTACGCAGGCGCACGCACCCGACCTCCGCTCCTGGGGCACGACCGCCGCGTCGATCGTTAGCACCCCCCTTCCCGCGCGCGGCCTGCCCCGCGCCGCCCGACTCGTACCCACCGAGAAGACATACTCCCCAGGCGGTTTCGCCGCCACCATGCGAGGCGCCCCGATCCCCGTGCGCCGTATGAAGGAGGTCGTCGGCGTCGGCTCCATGACCGGCGTTGGCGCCAAGCTGCAGCCGCCGACCCAAGCTCCGGCGCACCCGCACACCGCTGCGGCCTCGCACGGTTCAGCGGCGCCGCCGGGGGCGCCTCCGGGGAGCGGCTCGGCGCACCGGCCGGATGCGGCTGGCGCCGTTCCCCGTATCGCGCCGGCTGGGCAAACGGTGCCTACCGGACCCGCAGTGTCCGCAGCGACCACTCAGTCTGCAGCGGCCACCCCACCCGCAGCGCCCACGAGGCCAGTGGTGGCGACCGCAGCCAGCGCCCCCGCAGCGCAGATGGTGTCCATCCCACCCGCAGCGGCTACGCCAGCCAGTGCACCCGCAGGGCCAATCCCGCCCAGCAGATGGCCCGCGCCGACCGGCCGCTCCACGTCGCGGACTACCGTCCGCCCACCAAGCCGCGCGAGTCTGCTCCGGCGTGCCTGGGCGGGCGACAGCGGATTCGTCGGACGACGTGCGCAGATCTGGCCACCAGCACCTGCCACCGAGTCCCGACCGACCGTGCGCCCCGCACCGGCTGCAGTCCCCGCACGGACCGCGGGATCCGCGTCGTCTGCAAGCCCCGCACCGACGGCAACGACCGCAAACTCCGCATGGGCGTCTACCCCGACGTCCGCTCCGGCCGCACCCACCCCTGCGTCTGCGCCGTTGCGCCGGTCGCCCATCGCACAGCAGCCCGGTACACCGCAACCCAGTGTGCACGCACCGACGCCAGCGACCCCCGGCCCGACGCCCGCTGTGTCGTTACCAGGCGTCTCGCCGACATCGCTCAGTCGTCCCGCCGGCGCTCAAGGCGATGCTCAACCCCCCGCCACGATTGCCTCTCCGAGTCCGGACCTCACCGCCGCGACCGTCACTTCCACGGGCACTTCCGCCAGTGCACCTGCCGGCACCTCCACGAGTTCTCCTCTGGCGCCTCCTTCCCTGTCGAATCCGTCGATGCCCACGACTCTGGCACAGACCTCCGACAGTGCTCTTGTTCCTACTGGCACAGCGACAGTCCCGACTGCAACTCCCCGCCCCGCGGTACGCTTGCCGGCCCAGCTGGCGAACGTCATCGTCCGTCGTCAGTTTCGGCCGAACCTGGCCGTCCCGCCCGCGTTGCCGCGCGTCGGCGCCACACTGCCGGGTCCCGGACCCGCACGAACGGCGTGGCGCACCCCCGAGGTCATCCGGACGCGCAACATCGCAGACCCGGTGCCCCGGCCGGCACACCTGCTCGGGCAACGGCGCATCGCGGACCTCCAGCTGCTGACATCTGCACCGATCGTGAGGTCCGTTGCGACGCCGACATCGCAGGCGCGCATGACGCCCGAGCCAGCTTCGCGCGTAATGATCTCGGGCGAAGCTAGGACCGGCGCGCTGCCCGGCGCCCCTGCCCGTGCCCCAGGCCCCGACGCGCAGATCGGCGCCGTGGCAACGTCTCACAATCGCGCCCCGGGCAGCATCATCCGCCGATACCGCGCTGCTGTCGGGGACAGCCCACCGGCTTCATCGGTCTCCGCGTTCCCGCGGGAACGCGACTCGACACCGAGCCACGCCATACGTACGGCGCTCGCGTCCCCGAGCGCGATCGAGCCGAGGCGGTTCGACGCCGTTCCGAGACCCCCCGCAGGACCGGCACGCAGTACGAGCCCACGCGGCCCCGTCGTGCTCCGCTCCCCGCAGCGTGGCAGCGCGCCGAGCACCGTGGTGAGCATCCGTGACCGCGCCCCGGGCGGCATCATCCGCCGTTACCGCGCAACGGTCGGAGCTGGCTCACCGGCTTCATCGGCCTCCGTGTTCCCGCGGGAACACGACTCCGCACCAAGCGCCACACCGAGCCTGGTCATGCGCGCAGCGCTGGCCTCCCCGAACGCGATCCAGCCGAGGTGGATCGACAACGTTCCCCGGCCCCGCGCAGGATCGCTACCCAGCGCGATGCCACGCGACCCCGTTCTCCTTCGCTCGCCGATCCGCCCAGGCGCCGTGGGCAAGGCCGTCACGTCGTCGACTCACTCTGCGCAGCAGCGAATGTCGTCATATTCGATGTCACCTCGCGGCGCCACCATCAGTCCTGCGACCCGGTCGTTGCTGGCCGACGGCGCACCGCGTATTGCCGCGCTGCCGCTCGTGCCGCAGCCCGATCAACCACCGAACACCTCAGTCCCGACCGCGCCCCGGGGCGCCATCCGCCCGTCCACCCTTGAACTCATCCGATCGGCCAAACCCGCTCCGCCGCTGGGTCTTCCGGTGCCCCCGCCGCCGCCCACGGCCGTCGGCGCTGTCGACGAGCAGATCATCCGGCGCTGGGCCGACGGGAAGGTGCCTGGCCGGTCGGCCACCAGCAGGCCCGGACGGACCCCGATGCTCGGCGCCCACCGGGGTCCCGCGCAACCCAGCCCGGCCCCTGCCGCGACCCCACCCGCCATGATCGGAACACACCGGGGTCCTGCGAACGCCGGCTCGGCCCCTGCCGCGACCCCCGTCGAGAATCCCCAGAACGCTGTCGTTGCAGAATCTCCGGCCGTCCCACCTGCCCACCCCGCCCCCGTCCAGTCGCAACTGACCTCGCGGGAATGGGACGCGCTCGTCGACGAGGTCACCCGCCGGATCGAGGACCGTATCGCGGTCGAACTCACCCGGCGCGGCCGGCGATTCATCCCGCGGACCATGTGAGCGTGCCATGACTCTTCCGACCAGCGCGCTCGAAACCTCCCCCCGTGCCACCGATATCGCGGATTCGCTCACCAGCCGGGAATGGGACGAGTTCACGGACGAGGTACTGCGCCGCCTCGAACGCCGGGTCGCGGACGACCTCGCCCGCCGCGGCCGCCGAGCTAAGCCGAGGGTGCTGTGACATGAACGGCGAGAACACTGGCGCTGCAGGCATTATTCGCGAGAGGAGTGAACCATGGCGCTGACCGACAAGGCCTACCTCATGATCGAGGGCAGCTCCGAGCGGATTCCGTGCATGTTCAACCCGTCCGAGTTGCAGATCAGCCGGTCGAACTCGTGGGATTCCCCGTCGCTCGCCGGCCAGGGCGTGCAGAAGGCGCGCTACACCGGCGCCGGCGCCGGATCGATGTCCTTGACCCTGACCTTCGACACCACCGACACCGGCCAGGCGGTCACCACGTACACCGGCAAATTGATGAAGCTGATGGATGTCGACCCGTCGCTGGGCGGCACGGACGAGCAATCGAACAATGCCCGCCCGCCGTACGTCACGTTCCACTGGGGCGATCTGCATTCCTTCGAGGCGGTCGTCTCGAATCTGACGTTGCAGTTCACCTACTTCTCGTCGACGGGAGTGCCGCTGCGGGCGAAGGTTTCGATGTCGCTGACACAGTACAAGCAGTCCAACGCATTCGGTCCGCAGAACCCGACGTCGGGTACGCCGCACCCGCACCGGGTGCATCGCGTGCAGCCCGGTGAGACGTTGGATCGCATCTCCGCCCGCTACTACGGCGATCCCACGCGCTGGCGCCAGATCGCTTCTGCCAACGGCATTACCGATCCACTCGCGGTGAGATCCGGTACCCTGCTGTCGATTCCGCGGACCTCGATATGACGCCGCCCGCGATCGGAACGATCGCTCCAGTCATCAAGGTCGCCGGAGCGGAGTTGGCGGCTTCGACGCTCAGCGCGCTCATCGGCATGACGGTCAGCACCGGGCTGCGCCTGCCGGGTCGTGCGCGCCTGGACTTCCTCGACGACGGATTCTCGATCAGCGCCGGAACCACGTTCGAGCTCGGCGCGAAGGTAGTGGTGGCAACGGGCACCACCACCTTGTTCACTGGCGAGATCACCGGTGTGGAACTGGATGTGGAGCGTGGTGCGCCGAATCTCCGGATCATCGCCGACGACGCCGCCTACAAGATGACGCTGGGCAACAAGACCGTGACCTACGCACAGATGAGCTACTCCGACATCGTGTCGAAGATCGTCGCGGCGTACGGTCTGACGGCGAACATTTCCGCGACCAGTGACGTACAGGAATACGTGCTGCAGGCGGACAGCGACTTCGGCTTCATCACCGAGATCGCCGACCGTGTCGGCTACGACTGGTGGGTCGATGGCGGCGGCACCTTCCAATTCCATCCGATGGGGTCGCAGTCCGGCACCGTCCCGGAGGTCACCTGGGGTTCCGCCGCGTCGAATCTTCGGCACTTCACGGTCCGCGCCTCGGCGCTGCACCCCCAGCAGGTCACCGTGAACGGTTGGGATGCCGGGCAGAAGCAACCGTTGACGGCCCAAAGCCAGTCGGTCACAACGAAACCCGATGCCGCGCTCGTCACGCCTTACCTGGAAGCGTCGAGTCTAGCCTCGTCGAGCAAGGTCACCACGGCGTACCGCATGTTCGGCGCGCAAGGGGACGGCGTGAAAATGGCGGACAGTGCGGCGATACGGGCGCTGGCCGGGTCGGTCGTCGCGGAGGGCCGCTGCGAGATCAACGCCGCGATCGTGGTCGGCCACAAGGTGAAGATTTCGGACGTCGGACCCGCCTCCGGCACCTACCCCGTCACCGAGGTGGAGCATATTTACAGCGAAAACGGTTTCGACACCCGTTTCGTCGCAGGCGATCGCGAGCCGACATCATTGGCGGACACGCTCGCCGCGCCGGTCCCGTCCAGCTTCCGACAGGACGCCCTGGTGATCGGTGTAGTGACGAACCTCGGTGATTCCACTTCTCCGAAGGGCTATATCAAGGTCAAGTACCCGACCCTCGGGAGCCAGATAGAAAGCGCCTGGGCGCGGGTGGTCTCGATGGGTGCGGGATCGTCGCGCGGTATGACGTTCCTCCCGGAGGTCAACGACGAGGTGATCATCGGCTTCGAGGGCGGTGACGTGACCCGCCCGCTCGTGCTCGGCGGGTTGTACAGCGGCGCGAGTCCGGCGCTGGACTACGGGACCAAGGACGGCGCGATCGAAAAGCGCCAGATCGTCTCCCGGCTGGGCCATGTCGTCGAGTTGGGCGACGGCCAGCAGCCGGCGGATCAGCACATCTGGCTCACTCTCGCCGGCGGAAAGCATGCGGTCAAGCTCGGCAAGGACGGGCTCACTGCGACAGTGCCGTCCGGCGAACCGATCTCGATTTCAGCAGGCGACACGAAGATCGAGTTCGACAAGCAGGGAAACATCACGCTGTCGGGCCAGAAGGTGACGATCAAGGCGACGCAGGACGTCGAGATCTCCGGCATGAACGTGAAACTCAAGGCGAACGTCGCCGTGGAAGCCTCGGGCACCCAGGCGAAGATGTCCGGGTCCGCGCAGGCCGAGCTGTCCTCCGGCGGGCAGACGGCGGTCAAGGGTTCGATGGTGATGATCAACTGATGGACGAGATTATGTTGCCCACCACCGGTGCGACGCGACCGGCCGAGTACGACGCGACCTTCATCGGCCGTGGGTTCTACTGGCCGCTGCAGGTGGACCACACCGGGTCGATCCGGATGACGGACGGCGCCCCCGACCTGGACCGCTCGATGGCGGTGATCCTTGCCACCGCGCCCGGTGAGCGCGTCATGCGGCCCGAGTTCGGTTGCAAGATATGGGATCTGCTGTTCGAGCCGATCACGGCGAACCTGCTCGGTCTGATGGCGCAGGTGGTCCGCGAGGCGCTGGCGCAGTGGGAGCCGCGGGTGGAGGTCGAAGACGTCCAGCCGGTTCCCGACGATGACGACCCAACCCTCATCCGCATCATGGTCAGTTACCGGGTGAAGGCTACGAACGACCGGCGCAACCTGGTCTACCCGTTCTACGTGATCCCGCACGAGGAGACCTGAGATGGCGCTTCCCGCACCGAATCTGGACGATCGCACGTTCCAGGACATCGTCGACGAGGCGAAGCGGCTCATACCGCGCTACACGCCGGAATGGACGAACCACAACCTGTCTGACCCGGGTGTCGCGTTGATCGAGCTCTTCGCGTGGATGAGCGAGACCGTGCTGTATCGCCTGAATCAGGTGCCGGACAAGCTCTTCGTGCACTTCCTCAACCTGGTGGGCATCGACCCGTTCCCGCCGTCGGTGGCGACGGTGCCGCTCACCTTCTGGCTGTCCGCGGTGCAGCCGAACCCGGTCACCGTTCCGGCCGGAATGCAGGTCGCCACGAGTGCCGAGAGCGGCGAGACCGCCGTTGTTTTCACGACTATCGACGATCTCGTCATCTCGCAGCCGGTCTTCAAGGCCGCAGCCACCACCGATGTCGCCGGCGAGCGCATCGTCGATGTCACCGAGGATCTGCGTTTCCCGGGCTCGGACGTGCAATGCTTCACCACCCCGGGGCGGGACGGCCGGTTGGTCCCCGGGGACGCCGTGTTGTTCGGCTTCGAGGCCTCGCTCGCGGGCATGGCCCTGCGGCTCACGTTCGACGCGCGCGCCGAGGGCTTGGGCGTCGATCCAACGAATCCGCCGCTGGACTGGGAGGTCTGGAATGGCGAGGCGTGGATCCAGACCGATGTCTATTCGGATTCCACCGGCGGGTTGAACCGGGCCGGCGAGGTCGTTCTCATGGTTCCGTTGGAGCACGAGATCCTCACGCTGGCAGGCATTCCCGCGTACTGGCTGCGGTGCCGGCTGCTGGCGCCGCTGCCCGGTCAGCCGACGTATCAGGCCTCGCCGCGGATCGCATCCCTCGAGGTTGCGGCGCTCGGCGGTACGGTCACGGCGGAGCACTCCGCGGAGGCGGCCGGGGAGGTGCTGGGCCGGTCGGACGGCAGTCCCGGCCAGGAGTTTCGGGTCAGCCGGTTCCCGGTGTTGCCCCGGCGGGTCGGGGAGACGATCATCGTCACCGACGCAGGCGGGCCGGTCGAGTGGACCGAGGTGGAGGACTTCTCGCGGTCCAAGGCCACGGATCGGCACTTCGTGTGGAACTCGTCCTCCGGCGTGGTGAGTTTCGGGCCGCGGATCCGCTACCCGGACGGCTCGGTTCGTCAGCACGGCCGGATTCCGCACGACGGTGCCGAGATCAAGGTGACGGCATACCGCACCGGCGGTGGTGCGTCCGGCAACGTGGGCGCACGCACCCTCACCGTGTTGCGTTCGGCGGTGCCGTATGTCGCCTCGGCCGTCAACCTGCGCCAGGCGACCGGTGGCGTGGACCCGGAGACCGTGCAGGAGGCCAAACGCCGTGGCCCGCTCACCCTGCGCACCGGCCAAAGGGCCGTGACCGCACAGGATTTCGAGCGATTGACGTTGGAGTCATCGATTGAGGTGGCCCGTGCCCGCTGCCTGCCGTCCGCCGACGGGCGGCGCGCTGTGCGCGTGTTGGTGGTTCCGCAGGTGCGGACCGATCCGCAGTTGCACCAGTTGGACGACTTCGCGCTCTCCGCCCCGTTGCTCGCGCGGATTTCGAACCACCTCGACCAGCATCGGCTCGTCGGGTCTGCGATCGAGGTGGGAACGCCTTACTACCAAGGCATTTCAGTTGCGGCCCTGGTGCACGCGCCCGCTGGCCGCCCGCTCGCCCTGATCCGGCAGCGGGCTGTCGCCCAGCTCACCCGGTACCTGCACCCGCTCACCGGCGGCGCCGACGGCGACGGATGGCTCTTCGACGCGGACGTCAATGCGGCAACGATCACGCAGCTGCTGGAGAGCGTCGAGGGCATCGACCGGGTGGACGAAGTGCTGCTCTTCGAGTACGACCTGCGCAGCGGCACCCGCATCGGCGGCGGGCGCGACGTGATCCGCCTGGATGCCCAGTCGCTGTTCTTGTCCGGGCCGCACCGGGTGGTGGTGCGGTGAGTGAGCAAGGCGAGCGGGCCGGATCGGAGCTCGAGGTGCGTGCCTCATCCGATCCCGTGGTGGTCGAGGGAACGGTCGACGGGCCGGCCGACGGAATAGTCGACGGCACGACCGAGAGCCGCGCCCCCGCGATCACCCGCCGCGACGCGCGCGTCAGCCGCCCGCCGCGGCACCCCCTCTGGCTGGTGAACCAACTGCCCGTGGGCATGCTCAACAGTGAGTTCTTCGTCCGTTTCGTGTCGATCTTCCAGGAGCTCGCCGAGACCCTGATGGACGGGGCCGACCAGATCGAGCACGTGCCGGACGCCACGGTTACGCCGACGCCGCTGCTCGCCTACCTCGCGTCGTGGATCGACGTCCGCACAGTCGATCCCTCGCTCGCGGAGGACGTGCAGCGGGTGATCCTGCGCAGCTCGGCGAAGGCATTGGCCTTGCGCGGCACCAAGTCTGGGCTCGAACAGTACCTGCGGATGCTCTCCGGCGACGAGGCGCAGGTCGAGGACGGCGGCGGCGTGTGGGGCGAGGGCGCCTCACCGGTCGATGTCGCGGAGGTGGCCTGGGTGCGGATGCGCGTCACCGGCACCGGGCACCTGTCCGAGGACGAGTTCGTGGCCCTGGTGCGCGACGAGATCCCGGCGCATGTCCGGGCGGAATTGTTCGTCGGCGATCGGCGCGTGCTGAGCACCGTCGAGGGACGGAAGGGGAGCGGTAGGCCATGGTGAAGCACGGTGAAATGAGCGGCGAGAATGCCGACACCACAAGCGATATCGAGTATATGAGGCGCCTGCGATCAGATTATGCTGCACCGGCATATGAGCCGACCGGGTATGACGCTGTTCCGGGGTCGGGCGATGTCCCGCCGTATGCGCCCCTCGCGACCACGATCGTGACAGCGCCCCCGGTGCCGCCCGCACCCTCGACGCAGGAGTGGATCAGCTGCCCGGAGTGCGGCGAGGGCGCCATGGTGGACTTCGCGCAGCGTCGCGCCGAAGACTTCTGCTCGAACTGCGACTTCCCGCTGTTCTGGGCGAGGAGCTCCGTGGTGCTGATGGCCGGCGACGAGACCGGCGCCTCCCTGCGTCGCCTGCCCGGTACGGTCGGCCGCGCGGCCACGGCGTCGGTGGCATGCCCGCACTGCGGGGAGCCCAATTCGCCCGCCGCGGTGACCTGCATCCGCTGCGGCCTGCCCATGGTGATCGTCGAGCCCGAGCCGGAACCCGAGCCCGTGTATTACGCTCCCGAGCCCGAACCGGAACCCGAGTCCGAGCCGGAACCCGACAACTCGGCGATCTGGATCATCGCGATCTGCATGGTCGTGGTGATCCTCGCGGTGGTCCTCACGCTGATCCTGCAGCACCGGTAGGCAGCACCGGCAGAACAGCACCGAAGACCTACCCGATCAACCCCGCTGCCTGGCTTAGCACCGCCGCGGACACGGTCGCCGGCTGCCCCAGCGCCTGCACATTGGTGACGGTCCCCGCCTGCGCCTTCAGGAACGCTGCGGAGGAATCCGGCAGCGCGGTCGCGTCGGACGGCACGAGCAGCAGCGCATTGCCCCATCGCCCGAGATACGGCCCGGCCGTGAGCGCGTCCGGGAACCCGGTCACGCCGTTCGCGAGCGCCACCGTCGAGCCAGCGAGGCCGAGGACCGAGCGCGCGAATCCGTTCAGCCGGGCGGCCGTGTCGTATCGGTCGGAGCCGGCAATCCGTGAGACCGTTAGGCCCATCGACTGTAGTTGCGACACAACAGATCCCGAGATCCGATCCGTCCCACCGAGGGCGATCACGTTGCGAATCCCCAACGATTGCAGAGCTGCGGCCACGGACGGGTCGAGTGCGTCGGGAGCCGTGAGCAGTACCGGCAGGTCGAGCGCGGCCGAGACCGGGCCGGCGGACAGCGCGTCCGCGTTCACCACGCCGGAGGCGAGGATGGCGGTGGGCGCGGAGGCGCCGCCGGCGGTCAGCGGTGCGGACCCGACCCCGCTGCCGAAGTTCACCGTCGCGATCTTCGCGGACGTCTGGTACCGGTCCGAGCCGGCTATCCGCGAGACGGTCACGGTGACCCCGCCCGGGTGATAGATGTTCGCGAGCTGCGACGCGACCGCGTTCGAGACGGAGTCCCCGCTGCCGATGACGTAGATGTTCCGCTCCGTGGAAGTGCCGCCGTTGTTCAGCACATCGCAGAGCGTCGCGGCCGTGGAGTCGGGAAGTGCGTCGCCGCGGGTGAGCAGGATCGGGGCGCCGACGCGCCCGGCCAAGTAGCTGGCGGACAGCGCGTCGAACCCGCCCTTGAAGTCCTCGCCGTTCGCGATCACGATCGCGTTGGTCGCGGTTCCGGACTGCGCTGCCGTGTACGACTCCGCGAGCAGCGACGCCGTCGCGTACCGGTCGGCGCCCGCGACACGCGGCATGGCCAGGGTCGGCGCCGGCGCGACGCCCTGCCACTGGGTGGCCTGAATAGCGCCGCCGGTCGTGGCACCACCGGTCGGAGCGCCGCCCGTGCAGGTGCTCGGCGCCGTCCACAACGTTCCGTTCCCGGCGACCACGGGCGCGTCGACCTGGTTGGAATCAATCCAGAGTTGCACCCCTCCGTAGGTCGCGTAGTGACCGCCCGCGTACTGGTGGATGCGCTGGTGCGACGACCAGTACGCGTCGTTGATACCGGGCTGGCTGGCCGTGGACGGAGACTCCGTGGCCAGGTTGATCCAGCGGGCCATCCAGACCGCGTCGGGCTCCGTGTATCCCGTGCCCCACTGGCTGGCGAGGTCCTTGATGCCCGCGGTGACGCCGCTGTACACACCGGATAGGTACCCCTGCGAGTGCAGTTGGATGGTCCACGCCTCCAGGAACGCCAGCACGGCGGCCCGACAGGTGGCGAGAGTCGTCGGATCGCTGCTGCTGTAGCCCTCCATGTCGTAGTAGATGGGTGTGCCCTTGCCCATGCCGAGCGCGTTGAGCGACAGGATCGCGTCGTTTGCGAGCGCCGTGCCCTGCGCGCGGGCCGTCGCGATGTCGGTGCTGACCTTCTTCGTGTACGCGGTGCACGGCGCCTGTAAGCCGACGTAGAGCGGCATCAGGCCCCAGCCCATGTTGAGCGTCCGCGCGACCCAGTCTGCGGTCAGGTTCGGTTGCGCGCAGCCGCGGGAACCGCCGCCGACGTAGATGCCCACTGCCCGATAGGGGGACGCGAGCCAGGCCTTCATAGTGGAAACCGGTGGGGCAGAGCAGGCGTCGAACCCGCGGCCGGTGTAGGCGGTGGTAATGATCGTGCCGGTGGACGTGGCCGCAACCTTTGTCTTCGCGACCTTGGTTTCCGTGGAGCGCGGGGCGGTCGGCGAATTCGCCCCGGTCGGCGACTTCGTTGCCGCCGCGGAGGCGCCGAACCGCACGGTCGCCGCGATCTGCCTCGCCAGGACATCGTCGGCGCCGGTGGTGATCGTCACCGTGAGGTCCGAGTTTCCGGATATGACGGTGAGATCGGGCCGGGCCTCCGTACCCCCGGTGATGGTCAGGGGGGCACCGGCCGGGGCCGGAGTCGCCGATACGGAGATCTGCACCGTCTCGGTGTGGCCCACCAGACGGGAAGGGCAGTTCGATTGCGCCGGGTTGCCGAGGTAGACGGCATGCGTGTCGTAGCGGACGCAACCCGTACTGTCGGCGGCGGTGAAGTCGAAGGTGGGCCACGAGGCCGGAGCGGCAAGGCTCACCCCGGCGAGGGACACTGTGTGCCAGCCCGCCGGCAGTGCCGCCGGGGTGGCCGCCCGGACCGCAGAGGCCGCGGACGCCGGCGCGGAGGCAACCGCGAGCGCGACGCTCAGGCTGACAGTGAGCGCGGTCGCGAGGAATGCACGAGCCCGGCGCCGGGCCCGGTAGAGCTGTATCGACATGACTCCGCAGCGTAACCGGTACGGCTGAGTAAGTCGGGCATGTCGCGGCCGGCTGGCGAACCTTTTGCCGAGAATTGGGCATGTGTTGACACGCCCGCCGTCGGGCATCAGAACGGGGGCCCATCGTCGTCTCCGGGGCCGCGCGCATCCGTGACGGTGCTTCCCACCGCACCGCCGGGAGCCGATTCGAGGCCCGGTCCGCGGCGATTGCCGGGCGACGAGGAAGGTGCCGTTCGCTGATTCAGAGCTGGCCGATCCGCGGCTCGCCGATCAGCGGCAAGGGGCGACGCGGTCGAGTTCGCTCCAGCCGGGAGGGTCAGCACATGCGGCGACTCGGTCGGGTACCGACGCCCGACCGGGCTCGTCCAGACGAGCAGCCCGTCGGGACCGGGATCGGCGCGCCATGCCGTAAAGGTCTTGGTGCGGTGATGGAAACGACACAACGTATCGAGATTGCACGGGCACGACGCACCGTAGTCGGGGTCGTCGTACGGGACGCGGTGGTCGATGTCGCAACGGCGCGCCGCCATTCGGCAAGCCGGGAATTGACAGGTGCGGTCTCGTGCGGTCACGTAGTCGTAGACGGCGGCCGGCGGGCGGTAGACGGCTCGACCGGCATCGAGCGGCGTGCCACAGACGCGAGCCCGAGTCGCGTTCTGGCTGTGCACGCCGACGAGTTCGGGGGCCGTGGTCACAGGAGCGCGCGCCGCCGACCGATCGCTCATGACAAGCGCGCGGACTGTGTCGGCGGAGGCCGCGAGTGCCCGCGCGGTGTCGGCGGTGATCAAGCCGTATCCGGCGAGATCGCCTGGCGCATCGTCGATCCCGGCGAGCGTGCTGGCGTTGACATATACGTTGAGGCAGACGGGTCGCCGCACTCCGGCTCCAGCGGCGCCCGTGTGGCCCGCACGAGCGGCGTGCAGGTCCACAATCGCGCCGGTCCGTCGGTACGCTGCCATAGGTCTGGGCTCGCACGAGGCGCCGCCCGTGCCAGAAGTCGCATCGGTGACCGCGCGAGCGTCCGCACCCGCACCGGCGCGGGCACTCGAACTGGTGCTCAGGCCAGCCCCTGCCGCCTCGCCCTCACGAGCGCTGCCGACGTCGAGACACGCGCTGCCTGTGGTCGCCAGGCTGTCGAAGATGTCCACGAGTACATCCGCCCGAAGCTGAGGCAACGTGCGTCCGTCGGCGAGCCCCGCGGACGTCAGTGCGACCGCCACTCCGTCGAGCAGCGCGAAGCCCAGTTCGGCCTCGGACGCACCGAGAAGCGCTGTGAATACTGCCATGTCGTCGTCTGACTTGGTCACGCCGACACCACGACCGGCCTTCGCCCGGGTAACGCGCCGCGCCGCCGACTCGGGATCAATGGTGATCGACTCCCGCTTCACCAGATCCCGCAGCACGGACGGGCTGGTGCCGTCCGCGTAACGAAGGACCCGCTCCTCCACGGCGTGCCGCTGGGCGGGGGAGAGCGTGGCGGTGCCCGCCGCGATGATCGAGGCCCGGTAGCCGTCGAGATCCCCGGCCTGCTGCGCGGCGAGGGTGGCGGGCAGTTGGTCGACCATGGTCACGGCGGCTTCCGTTCGCAGCCGCGCGGTGATCGGGGCGATGCGCAGCGCGCAGCCCACCTCGGCCGCCGCCAGGCGAGATGCCTCAGTTTCCAACGCAACTCGCCAGTGCGGGTGCGACACCAAAGGGGTGAGGTCGACTGCTCCATCGGCACCGACCGGCAGGTCGGCGGGCAGCTCATCCGGTACCCGCAGCGCCTGCTCGCGCCGGTTCCCGGGTGACATGCACGAGGCGACGAGCTCGTCGAGTGGCACGGACACGCCGGGCCTGGCGAACGCCGCGAGCCACCGCTGCCCGAGCGCCTGAAGCCGCGCGATGAGGCGCGTGGCGGCGACCACCCCGTCCAGGAGCGTGCCGGCCCGGCCATCCCGCGCCAGTGCCTCCGGCGACTGCAGTTCCAGCGCCTCGAAGACGCGCGCCGCCGCCAGCACGTCCACGCCGAGTGACGAATACGAGTGCGTCGCGCCCGCAGCAATGTTCTCCCGAAGGCGATCTTCGGCAGCCGCGAGCACCCAGGCCGGCTCGAATCGGACCGCCTCATCGGCCTTGGCGGCATCGACGGGGAGGTCATCGACAGGGGCATCGGCGAGAACAGCGTCATACTCGGGAGGCCCCGCATCCCACACCGCCGGCGACGACATTGCGGCACCTCCTTTCGACCCGGATCCCCTGGCGCCCACATCAGGCTCAACACGTTAACCGAACACCCGTACGAGTACCAATCAACCATGCCGAACAACCCGTGTCAATACTCATAAGAGTGAATTTTCCCCGCTGCAGACCAGCATTACGCACACGCGTTCGAGCGTCGTGCCACGCTCGCTCGTCGCTCGTCGCTCGTTGCTCGCACACCGCCGACCGCCATCCGCAAACCGCCCATGACGTTTCCCGCGTCTCGCATCCGCTCGTCGACGATCCGTTCCGCACGCCCGCGGCAACGGGCTACTCGATCGTTCGGCCGCCCCGACCCGGCCACCCGACCCGGCGTCCCGACTAACAGGCCCCACGTCCCGACCGACAGTCCCTCCCGCCCAACAGATTCGGAACCTCTACGGCGCACCGCCAACGCACCGCCAGCAGACCGTCACCAGGTCCCGAACCCCTACGGCTCCCCGACGTCCACCAGATCCCGGATGATCTCGAAGTCGGCGAGGTTATGAGTCAGCAGCGGCACACCCTCGTCGAGAGCTGTTGCCGCAATGGCAAGGTCGAGATGACGACGCCGCGGTCGCCCACCGCGCTGTAACACCGCCGCGGCCAGGCGCCCCCACTCGCGCGCTATGGCAGGTGTCACGGGGAGCGGATCGAATGTAGCCTCCACCGACGCCAACCGCACCACGCGACGCGCGAGCTCGTCAGCAGCCAAGCCCCGTATCTGCACCCCGAAATGCAGCTCCGTCAGCGACACCACGCTGATCGCCGCATCGACGTCCCTGGGTGCGCTATCTGCGATCAACACCGATGTGTCGAGGACGGCCCTCATCGCACGGCCCTCACGACGCAAACGGGTCGACAACGCTCGCGTCAAGGTCGGCCAGATCAGCCGCGAGACCGACAGGCGCAGGCCCGCGCCAGATCTCGGCAAGCGCGGCGCCGCTCACCCACCGACTGTGGTGCGTCGGGCCGAGTTCCGCGACGGGTCGGCCCGACACGGTCACCGTGAAGGTCTCTCCCGCCTCGGCACGACGCAGAATGTCGCTCACGTCGTTCCGCAGTTGCTTCAGCGCGATCGTCGTCATCAACCGATCGTAGCAATTTTGCTACCTTCCATGCTCCCATGACACCTCCCGCTTCCCCCATCCGCTCGGCGACCACCCGTTCCGCATGCTCACGGCCACGCTCACGGCCACGCCCGCAGCAGGGCCCGCGGTCATTCCCGCAGCAGTGTCCGCTCCCGGCCGCCCGGCGTGCCAGGGGTCCGCACGTCGCCTAACCTGAGAGCCACAGCCGGCACGGCTGACGCCCGACCAAGCACACCGGCCCAAG
>JAFIHI010000197.1 GCA_017848755.1 Nakamurella sp.
GGCCGCGCGACTCGACGCGCGGCGCGGGTGCGGCAAGCACCCCACGAACGCCCCTCGGAGCGGTAGAATGGAGGTGTCCGAACCACATACGGTTCCTGAGTGTTGGGCTCGTCGAGCAGTAGGACGTTCGGTTCGGACGCCAGCACGCGAAGTAATTGCAGTCGGCGGCGCTCCCCACCGGACAGCCGCGCCACCTGTTGCCGTTGTTGCGCCGGCGTGAATCCGAATCGCTCCGCGAGCCCAGAGGCCGTCACCGACCTTCCGTCGATCTCGATGGCGCCGGCAACCTCGGTGATCGCTTCCAGCACGCGCAGGTCCGGATCGACCGGATCGGGGTCCTGATGCACGAACCCGAGTCGTACGGTTTGGCCGCGCTTCATCCGCCCGGAATCCGGAAGCAGTTCGCCCGCAAGCACTCTGAGCAATGTCGACTTTCCGGCGCCGTTCGGGCCGAGCACCGCGATGCGGTCCCCCGGGCCGATCAGCCGCGACACACCGCCGAGCAGGACCCGACCTCCCGGCAGCGTCACGGTCACGTCCTTCAGTTCCAGGACGTCCCGCCCGAGCCGGTGCCGGGCCAGTGCGACGAGCGACGCGGGGTCCCGCGGCGGCGGAACGTCGGCGATGATCGCCTCTGCCGCCTCGACGCGATAGCGCGGCTTCGACGAGCGGGCCGGGGCGCCGCGGCGCAGCCAGGCGAGTTCCTTGCGGGCCAGGTTCCGGCGCCGCTCCTCGTTCGCGGCCGCCATCCGCGCACGCTCCGCACGTGCGAAGACCCAATCGGAATAGGCCCCCTCGCGAATGTGCACGGCGCCGTCGACCACCTCCCAGGTGTGCTGCGCCACCGCATCCAGGAACCATCGATCGTGGGTGACGACGACCACCGCGCCGCGACGGCCGGCGAGGTGATGCGCGAGCCAGTCGATGCCATCGATGTCGAGATGGTTGGTCGGCTCGTCCAGGATTACCAGGTCCGCGTCTGTCACCAGCGCGGCGGCGAGCGATACCCGGCGCTTCTCTCCGCCCGACAACGTGCCGACCGCGGCGTCCAGACCGATGCCCGTCAGCCCCAACCCGTCGAGTACCGCGCGGATCGAGGCATCGGACGCCCACACGTGGTCCCGGTCCGCGCTCACCCCCAGGACGACGTCACGGACGGTCGCGCTGTCCCGGAACTCGGCCCTTTGGCCGACCATGACGACCGTCGCGCCACGCGCGACCGCGACCCTGCCGGCATCGGGCTGCCGCAGGCCGGCCAGGACTCGGAGCAGCGTCGTCTTGCCGGCGCCGTTCAGCCCCAGCACACCGATCCGGTCGCCCGCCTGGATGCCGAGCGATACGCCGTCCAGCAGCGCTCGCTCGGACGTCCGCACCGTGATCGTCTCGGCGGACACGATTACCGCCATGCGCTACCTGCACCGTCCGCTCTCTGATCCGTCGCGCCGCACACACTGCCGCGATCCGCTTTCACTCGCTGCCGATCACTCGCGCACCGGGCACCGGTCCGGAGGCCAGCTGCACCGTGCGGCAAGTGCCCGATCCGGCGAGTTCGGCCGCGATGTTCTCGGCCGCCTCGCGGCTGGCCGCCAACAGCGCGACGGTGGGACCCGCACCGACCACCACGGCTGCCAACGCGCCGGCGTCGAGCCCCGCCCGGCGCGTCTGCCGCAGCGCCGGCATGAGGCTGATCGCGGCGGGCTCGAAGTCGTTGGCGAGATGCTCCGCGACGCGCGTCGGATCGCCCGATCCGAGCGCGGCCAACATATCGCGAACGTCGCCGGCACGTTGCGGCGACCCGGAGGCCCGCAGCTTGTCGAGCTGGGCCATGGCGGCAGGCGCCGAGAGCCGTGTGCCGGCCATGGCGAGGACCCAGTGCAGCGGCGTTCGCGCGAGCACGGGCGACAGCCGCTCGTCCCCGCCGGCGCCGAGCGCCGTCCCGCCGGAGAGCGAAAACGGCACGCCGGGACGGATTCCGGCACCGACTGCGGCGAGTTCGTCGCGGCTGAGATCGGCACCCCAGAGCGCGGCGCAGCCGACCAATGCGCCGGCGGCGTCGGCACTGGCACCCGCGAGCCCCACCCCGACCGGGATCCGCTTGGTGATCTCGATCGACACGGCCGCGGCGACGCCGAGGCGATCGGCGAAGGTACGCGCAGCGGCACCGGCGACATTCCGCAGATCCTCGGGCGCGCCGCGCGCTCCGGTCGTGGTCACGCGCAACCGTGCCGCACGCGTAATCACCAGCTCGTCGTAGAGGTCGACCGCGTGCAGCACGGTGACCACATCACGTGGACCGGTCCCGTGCACCTCGCCGACGCCGAGGTGCAGCGGGATCGTCGCCGGCGCGTGCACCCGGACGGTGGTGACGATGGGGTGCGCCGTCATGGGGCGGGGCGATTCGGCAGGTCGGCAGCGAGCGCCCTAGTGCGCGCAGTAGTGCGCGCCGCGGCGAGTGCCGCGAACGCGGCGACGGTGAGCGCCTCGCCGCGCGCCGCGGGGTCGACACCGGCGGCGCGACATACCTTCTCGGCCTCCGCAGGAGATCCTGCCCACCGCGCGAGGGCAGACCGCAGGGTCTTGCGTCGTTGCGCGAACGCCGCGTCTATGACGGCGAAAACGTCGGCGGCCGCCACCCCGCCGCGCGCCGGTGCCCCGCGCCGGAACGCGACGAGCGCCGAATCCACGCCCGGCACCGGCCAGAAGATCGATCGCGAAACGGAACCGGCCCGATGCGCCGTCCCGTACCAGGCGAGCTTCACGCTCGGCGCGCCGTACGTGCGGGAGCCGGGCGCCGCGACGAGACGGTCGGCGACCTCCGCCTGGACCATGACGAGCATGTGATCGATGCTCGGGAACTCGGCGAGCAGATGCAGGATCACCGGAACCGAGACGTTGTAGGGCAGATTGGCGACGACGGCAGTCGGCGGGTGCGGCACATCGGCAGGCAGGATCCGCAGCGCGTCCGCCGGGACCACCGTCAGCCGCGCCGCACGGTCTCCCAGATGCCGCCGGGCGGTGTCCGGCAGCAGCCGCGCGAGACGAGGATCGATCTCCACCGCGGTCACCGTTCCGGCCGCCTGCAGCAACGCGAGGGTGAGGGAGCCCAGACCGGGCCCGACCTCGAGAACATCGTCATACTCAGTGACCCCGGACGCATCGACGATGCGCCGCACGGTGTTGCCGTCGTGGACGAAGTTCTGTCCCAGGGTCTTGGTGGGGCGCAAGCCGATGCTCTCGGCCAGCCGGCGGATCTCGCCGGGTCCGAGCAGCCGATCAAGCGCGATGGTCACCCGTCCATCTTCACATGGCACCAGCGGCCCGGATGTCGTCTCGGGCCGGGGCGGCCGGCGGCGGAATGTAAGGCGGCGGGGCGTGATCGCACACGCCCCCGCCGCTATTCCCGCTCGTTTCGAACTGGCTGTGCCGTTTCAGGCCGTCAGCCGGCCCAGCCGCAACCCCACGGCTTGAGGCCGCGGTGCGAGTAGAGCACGTTGGCGATCTCGATCTGTTGCGCCTTGGTGGCCAGGTCGGCCCGTGGCGCGTACTTGCCACCGCCGTTGCTGAGCCAGGTGGGGATATCGAACTGCAGGCCGCCGTAATATCCGTTGCCGGTATTGATGTTCCAGCGCTGGCCGGATTCGCACTGCGCGATCGCGTCCCAGTTGACGCCGTTGGGCCTGGTGGCGGAACTGGCGGTCGAGCTGGCACTGCTCGCCGACTTGGTGCCGACGTGGATGACGGTCGCGACTGCGGCGGTCACCGTGGTCCGCGAGACCTCCTTCGAGGCCACGGCTTTCCCGTTGACCATGCGTGTTTCGTAGGTGATCTCGATCGTGCCGGGGTGGCCCTGCTGGACGGTCTTCTTGGTCCCGGCAGCGAGACCCGGGTCGCCGACGGACTTGTCGGCCGGTTGCGGGATCGCCTCAGTCTTCTTGGTGGTCCGCAGGTCGACGCGCGTCACGGTGATGGCGAGGCCGTCGGTGATCGGCGTCGCCGGTCCGGGCGACACGGTGTCGTGCGATCCGAGCGGGATGCCTTGCTTCGTCAGCATCCCGCCGACCGTGCCCGCCGTAGCGATCACGTCGAAGGGCTTGCCGTTGCCGTCGGTCACGGCCACCGTCGGCAGCGTCTCCACGGTGATCGACAGGTTGTCCACGATCCGCGAGTCGAGTGACGGCGTGATCTGCTGGTCCGCGGCGACGGTGACGCCCTGCTGTGCCAGGAAGTCGCCGACCGTCTTTGCTGCGGTCGTGTATCGGCCGTCACGTTCGAACGCGGCGCTGGCGGTGGCGACACCGTTCAGTGCACCGGCCGCGGCCGCGGCCCGTACGGCAGGCTGAGACGTCGCCGGAGTCGGAGCGTCCTGCATCTCGAACGTGACCGGGTGCAGCGTGTCGGCGGTCACCGCGATGCCGTCCAGCGGGATCGGCGCGGCATCGGCGGTAGACAACTGGAAATCGGACGCCTGCTCGCCCATCTGTGCCAGTGCGGCCGAGACGGTGCTGGCAGTGGTCCATATTTGGTGCTCGGTACCGTCCAACGTCACGGTGAAGGACCTGCCGCGCGCCAGTGAGATCTTGGATCCGTCGGCGATCTGCGTGGTGCCGGCGGGCGCAAGGGAATCGTGCGCGCCCACGGTGATCCCGGCCGACGAGAGGGCTCCGCTGACCGTGTTGGACAGCGTGGTGACCCGCTGGCTCGCACCATCCACGGAGATGGTGACGGTCTTGGCCATCGCGGTGAGCGTCCCCGCGGTCGCGGCGACCAGCGCGACGACCACGCCTGCGGTGATCAACGTCGCTTTGCGGGGCGGGTGGCGAAGACAGCGGGCGGCAGCGCGGAGCGCATTGCGGGCATAGGTACCGGCGCCGTGTCCGGCCGTTGCGGCTGCGGTTGCGCTTCGGGCATCGCCGGGCTCGGCTGCTTCCGGGGGCACTGCCGCGTCGGGCGCCGGGCGTGACCATGCGACGGTCAGCACGCCTGGACCGGGAATCGGGCGGGTGTCGCCGGCTGCGCTCGCGGTACCGGTGCTACCGATAGCGCAGTCGGACACGGTGGGCGCATCCTGAGCGTCGACGGGCTTTCCGTCGACTGATGTCGGTGCGTCGTCCGGCACACCCTGTTCGGTCTTATTCGACGTGCTGCTCGAGCTCAATAGTCATCCAAACCTCGTAGTCTCCGGGCAAGAGGTCGGACCGGCTCACCGCGTTGAGACACGGTGGTGGACAGCACCTCGCAAGACTTGTCGTCGCGCGCGGATCGGCGAGAGCGACCTACACGGTTCGTAGGTGCCCTGGCGTTACCGCAGTGTCCTGTCCGAGCCGGTCCGGGGCGTCCCCCCGGCCAACATCACAGAAGGGTAACGAGGCGATTGCGAGCCAGACAACCCATGAAATGGTCAAACTTTGCCCACGTGGCAGCGAAATGGGACGTATTATGTCTGTTTCATCAGTTTATGACGGAAATTCCGTAGGTACGCTCGGTGTTGATGGTCACAGCCCGGCAGAGCTCCTCGACGGATATTTGTCTGATTTGCGCCAATGCTCGCACCGTATAGGGCAGCGCGAGGGGCTCATTCCGGCGGCCGCGGAACGGGTGCGGGGTGAGGAACGGGGCGTCTGTCTCGACCATGACGAGGTCCAGCGGTACGACCGCAGCGGCCTGTGCGAGGTCCTGGGCGTTCGTGAAGCTGACGGGTCCCGCGAAGGACATCACGTACCCGGCGTCGGCGCAGTCCCGGGCGACGTCGACATCTCCCGAAAAGCAGTGGAAGACAACCGTTTCCGGGGCGCCTTCGCCGCGCAGCACGTCCAGGATCGGCTGGTGCGCCTGACGGTCGTGGATCATCAGGGGTTTGCCGAGGCGCTTGGCCAGGTCGATGTGCCAGGCGAAGGCTTCCTTCTGCACATCGTGCGGGGCGGCGTCCCAGAAGAAGTCGAGGCCCGTCTCACCGATCGCGACGACCTTCGCATCCGCGGCCAGCGTCTCGATCTCGCGCCTGGCCCTCTCGTCCAGCGTGTCGGCACGGGTCGGGTGCATCGCCACCGCGGCGAACAGGTGCTGATGCCATCCGGCTGCCCGCACGACCCATCGACAGGACTCCATGTCGTCGCCCACCGTTACCGCGCCGGCCACGCCGACGCCCGCCGCGCGGCGCATGGCGTTGGCCACCGCATCGGGCGTGTCCGCTCCGCACGCGTCCAGGTGCGTGTGCGCGTCGATCACCGGGAGCGGTAGCGGCTCCGGCTCAGGGGGGAGCTCCTTCGCGGCCACCGCCGGATGAATCGGCATCGGCTACCCACTTCTCCCGGGGATGATCATCTGTTATGTGGGATTCGTTCCAGTTTTCGAACCAAAACCCCCACAACTCGTGATCATCCGATGGGGGCCCAGTCCGGACCGGTCTCGCCGAGCCCGGGGTCGAGCTTCGTGAACAACGGCGTCGGCTTGGCGAGCGGACGGCCGACGGCGATATCGCGCCGCGCCCAGACCGCCTGCTGCGCAGCGTAATCCCCGGTCAGCACGGGATAGTCGCGCGTCTCCGGTGCGCCCACTCCCTCTACATCGTCGGCAAAGTCCGTCACAGTGCGGATCTCCGGCTGCGCCGCCCAGACCCCGTCCCCGCCCAGCGCAGCGAAGACCTGCTGCGAGGAGTGCGGCAGGAACGGCGTCATCAACGTCTTGGCGTCGTCCACCACCTGCAGTGCGGTGTGCAGAATCGTTGCCTGGCGCTGTTTGTCGTCCGCGCTCTCGCCGAGTTTCCACGGCGATGTGTCGGAGAGGTACTTGTTCGCGGCGGACACAACGCGCATCGCCTCGCCGATAGCGGCTTTGAAATGGCTGCGCCGCAACAGCTCTCCGGTGGTTTCGAAAGCCGCCCGGGAATTGTCCAGCAGCGCATGGTCGACATCGGCGAGCGCGCCGGGAGCGGGTATCGCACCGAAGTTCTTGTGCGCCATGGAGATCGAGCGGTTCACCAGGTTGCCCCACTCGTTGGCGAGCTCGTAGTTGGTGCGGCGCACGAACTCGTCCCAGGTGAAGTCGACGTCCTGGGTTTCCGGCCCGGCCGCGGCGATGAAGTAACGCAGAGCGTCCGGGCCGAACTCGCGAAGGAAGTCGCCCACATAGATCACCGTGCCGCGCGAGGTGGAGAATTTCGAGCCGCTCATGGTCAGGAACTCGCTGGAGACGACCTCGGTCGGTAGCTGTAGGTCGCCGAAAATGCCTGGGCTGCCGTCCTTGTCGCCGTGCCCGGAATAGGCGAGCAGTTCGGCGGGCCAGATCTGGGCGTGGAACGTGATGTTGTCCTTGCCCATGAAGTAGTACTGCCGCGCGTCGGGGTTCGTCCACCAGTGCCGCCACTGCTCCGCATCGGCACCGTATCGACGCGCCCACTCGATGGCGGCGGACAGGTATCCGATCACCGCGTCGAACCACACGTAGAGCTTCTTGTCCGGGCGGTCGCGCCAGCCATCCAGCGGAACCGGGATCCCCCAGTCGATATCGCGGGTCATGGCGCGAGGCTTGACGTCGCCGAGGAGGTTCTGCGCGAACTTCAGCACGTTCGGCCGCCAGTCACCGCGGGTGCCGAGCCAGTCCCCGAGTGTCGTCGCCAGCGCCGGCAGATCGAGGAAGAAGTGTTCCGACTCAACGAATCTCGGCGTCTCCCCGTTGATCTTCGAGCGTGGATTCTTCAGGTCGATCGGGTCCAGTTGATTCCCGCAGTTGTCGCACTGGTCGCCGCGGGCCCCGTCGTAGCCGCAGATGGGGCAGGTGCCCTCGATGTAGCGGTCGGGCAGGGTGCGGCCGGTCGAGGGCGATACGGCGCTCATGGTGGTGTGCGGGACGAAGTAGCCGTTGCGGTGCACCGTCCGGAACATCTCCTGGACCACGGCATAGTGGTTGCGGGTGGTGGTTCGCGTGAAGAGGTCGTACGAGAGGCCAAGCCCCGCAAGGTCTTCCACGATCACCTTGTTGTAGCGATCGGCGAGTTCGTGCGCGCTGACGCCCTCGGCGTCTGCCTGCACCAGGATCGGCGTGCCGTGCTCGTCCGTTCCCGACACCATCAGCACGTCGTTGCCGACCATCCGCTGGTAGCGCGCGAAGATGTCGGACGGCACACCGAATCCGGAGACGTGGCCGATATGGCGCGGGCCGTTGGCATACGGCCAGGCGACCGCGGTGAGGACGGGCGTATTCATACGGATCAGATTATCGGCCCGAGCACGCAGCTCCCGACCCGCGCCCGACCCGCGCCCGTATCGGTTGCCCTGGGCGGCTTCGCACGTGCCCCTCGGTCGCGCACGAAGCATCAGGCGTGAGGATCAGACCGGTGCCGGGGGTGGCCGGAAGTGAGTGGGGCCGACCGTGCTTCGGCTCAGTCGCCCGTCTTGATCTCGGAGCGATCCCCGCCCCACAGCGTGTGGAAAACCCCGGCCCGGTCCACGCGCCGATATGTATGCGCCCCGAAGAAGTCCCGCTGGCCCTGGATGAGCGCCGCCGGCAACCGCGACGAGCGCAGCCCGTCGTAGTACGCCAATGCCGCCGAGAAGCCCGGCACCGGAATCCCGGCCGACACCGCACCCGCCACCACGCGGCGCCACGAGTCCTGGGCCGCGGCGACGGCCGCTGTGAAGTACGGCGCCAGCAGCAGCGACGCCGGAGCCGATGCGCTGTACGCCTCGGTGATCCGGTTCAGGAACGCCGCCCGGATGATGCAGCCGCCGCGCCAGATCCGCGCCACCGCACCGAGGTCGATGTCCCAGCCGTACTCACGCGCGCCGGCCACGATGAGGTCCAGCCCCTGCGCGTAGGCCACGATCTTCGACGCATAGAGCGCGCGCCGGATGTCCTCGATCGGCCCCGCAGGCGACTCGGCGTCAGGCCCCGCGTGGTGCCCCACATCCGATCCCGCAAACGACGCCGCGTCCGCCGACGGGTCCGGCCCGGGCAGCCCGGAGCAGGCCGCTCGCTGGTCGGACTGCGACGAGAGCCCGCGCGCGAACACGGCCTCCGCAATGCCCGTCACCGGCACGGCCAGGTCCAGCGCCGTCTGCACGGTCCAGGTGCCCGTGCCCTTCATCCCGGCGGCGTCGACAATCACGTCCACCAAAGGCTTCCCGGTCGCAGTGTCGGTCTGCCGGAGCACCTGTGCGGTGATCTCGATCAGGTAGGAATCGAGCTCCCCGGTATTCCAGTCGGCAAACACGTCCGCGATAGCGGACGGCGTCATCCCCGTACCCCGGCGCAGGAGGTCGTACGCCTCCCCGATCAGTTGCATGTCGGCGTACTCGATGCCGTTGTGCACCATCTTCACGAAGTGCCCGGCGCCGTCGGTGCCGATATGCGTGCAGCAGGGCTCGCCGTCCACGTGCGCGGAGATCTTCTCCAGGATCGGGCCGACCGTCCGGTAGGACTCGGCGGAGCCGCCCGGCATGATCGACGGGCCATGCAGCGCCCCCTCCTCCCCGCCGGAGATGCCGCAGCCGACGAAGTGCAGCGATTTCTCGCGCAGCGCCGCCTCGCGCCGCCGGGTGTCCGGGAAATGTGCGTTCCCGCCATCGATGATGATGTCCCCCGGCTCCATCAGCGCCGCAAGTTCGTCGATGACGGCGTCCGTGGCCGTGCCCGCCTGGACCATGATGATCGCCGTCCGGGGCCGGGCCAGCGAGGCGACGAAATCCGCCATCGACTCGGACGGCACGAAGGTGCCCTCGTCGCTGTGGTCGGCGACAAGCGCCTGCGTCTTCGCGTAGGAGCGGTTGTGCACCGCCGTCACAAACCCGTTCCGCGCAAGGTTTCTCGCCAGGTTCGATCCCATCACGGCAAGGCCAGTGACGCCGATCTGGGCGGTGCCGGTGGCGGCGGTGTTGCTGACGGTGGCGGTCATCGCGTTCTCCTGATGTGGTCTTTCCGTGGTGAGGAGTGCGCCTCCAGCGTGCCGCATCAATGGTGGACACTGCGTCGGCGGGGGTCGCCGAGCGGTGCGAAATGGCTCAAGTTGTGTCCGCTTTGCCCGACATTTCGCACC
>JAFIHI010000198.1 GCA_017848755.1 Nakamurella sp.
GGCCGCCGACCGAGTCCGCGCGGGCCTCGCCGCCACCTGTGGCGGCCGTCATCCCCGTCATCTCCGGCGCTGTGACATCCAACGGCGTGACATCCAACGGCGTGACATCCAACGGCGTGACATCCAACGGCGTGACATCCAACGGCGTGACATCCGGCGCAGTGATCTCCGACGCCACGTCCGCCGACGCGAACACCGGATGGATCAGCCGGTACCCCGGCACCTCGACGCTCATGCGGCATGACAGTAGACACGTACGGCCAACAGGGGGGTAAGTTATCCACAAACCCGTGGTCGAGCCGCTACACACAGCCTCGGCGTGCAGAGCCGCACCGGAGCGGCGTACCGTCTGGCGCATGCGCCGAGCCCGCACCCCGCTCCGCTTCGTCGAACCCGGAACCATGGACTACACCGAGGCGTGGGATCTGCAACGCACGCTGGCCGAGGATCGCGCCAGCGGCACCGGTCAGGACTCCGTCATCCTCCTGGAGCACCCCAGTGTGTACACCGCTGGGAAGCGGACCGAGCCGGCCGACCGGCCGGTCGACGGAACACCCGTCATCGACGTCGATCGGGGCGGCCGGATCACCTGGCACGGCCCGGGGCAGCTCGTCGGATACCCGATCGTCGCCCTCGCCGACCCGGTCGATGTGGTGGCCTACGTTCGCATTCTCGAACAGGTCCTGATCGAGGCCTGCGCCACCGTGGGCGTCGAGGCCGGCCGGGTGCCCGGGCGTAGCGGCGTCTGGCTGCCGGCCGACGCATTCCGCCCGGAACGGAAGGTCGCGGCAATAGGCGTCCGGATCGCGCGCGGCGTCACCCAACACGGTTTCGCGCTGAACTGCTGCTGCGACCTTTCGGCTTTCGGCAGGATCGTGCCGTGCGGCATCGCGGATGCCGGCGTCACATCGCTGTCCGCGGAGGCCGGGCGTACGGTGACCGTGCGCGAGATGCAACCGACCGTCAAGACGCTGCTCACGGCGGCGCTGGACGGCGAACTGCCGGTCACCGACGCGGTGATCCCCCGCGGCACCCCAGCAAGGAGTGGACGGCCATGACCATCGAGCACGGCGGAACCATGCAGCCTCCGGCCCGTCGCATGCTGCGGATCGAGGCGCGCAACGCCGAGACCCCGATCGAGCGCAAACCCGAATGGATCAGGACCAAGCTGCACACCGGCCCGGAGTTCACCCGGCTTCAAGGGCTCGTGAAGCAGGAGGGGCTGCACACCGTCTGCCAGGAAGCGGGCTGCCCCAACATCTACGAGTGCTGGGAAGACCGCGAGGCGACGTTCCTCATCGGCGGCGACACCTGCACGCGGCGCTGCGATTTCTGTCTCATCAAGACCGGACGGCCCGGCACCTTCGACGCCGACGAGCCCCGGCGCGTGGGCGAGTCGGTCGCCACGATGGGGCTCAAATACGCGACCGTCACCGGCGTGACCCGCGACGATCTTGCCGACGAGGGCGCCTGGCTCTACGCCGAGACCGTCCGGCAGATCCACCAGCAGGCACCGGAGACCGGCGTCGAGATCCTCACCCCGGATTTCTCCGGGAAGGCGGATCTACTTCAGCAGGTCTTCGACGCGGGCCCCGCCGTCTTCGCGCACAACATCGAGACGGTTCCGCGGATCTTCAAGCGGATCCGCCCCGCGTTCAGTTATGACGGGTCCCTCGCCGTGCTCGCGCTGGCCAAATCGGCCGGCATGGTGACCAAGTCGAATCTGATCCTCGGCATGGGCGAGACCCGCGAGGAGATCACCAAGGCGCTGGAGGACCTCCGCGGGGTGGACTGCGACCTGCTCACCGTCACCCAGTACCTCCGGCCCTCCCCGAAGCACCACCCGATCGACCGCTGGGTCAAGCCGAGCGAGTTCGTCGACATCCGCAAGGAGGCCCTGTCTATCGGCTTCGTCGGGGTGATGTCCGGCCCCCTGGTGCGCTCGTCCTACCGCGCCGGGACGTTGTACCGCCAGGCCATGGAATCCCGCACGGCGGCGGCCAGCCGCTAGCGGCGGGGGCGGTGTCGATCGCCCCGTAAACTGGTGGTCATGGCCAGTTCGTCATCCAAGTCCGCGCGCGCGACCGCGGCGAAACCGTCGCGGGCGGAGCGCCGGGCGGCCAAGGCCGAGAAGCGCGCCGGTAAGAAGGAACGCCGCGCCCAGTTGTGGCAGGTGTTCAAGACCCAGGTCAAGCAGGACAAACGACTGCTGCCCTACATGATCGGCACCCTGCTCGGCACCGCCGGGCTCGTCACCCTGCTGTCCTGGCTCACCCGGATGACGTGGTGGATCGGACTGATCTTCGGCGTGATCATCGGCGCCATGCTCGCGCTGATCGTGTTCGCACGCCGCGTGCAGCGCAGCGTCTACCAGCAGGCGGAGGGCACCCCCGGGGCGGCGGCGTGGTCGCTGCAGAACAACCTCAAGGGCCGCTGGCGGATCACCCCGACGGTCGCCGGCACCACGCACCTGGACGCCGTGCACCGCGTGATCGGCCGCCCGGGCATCATCCTGGTCGGCGAGGGCGCGGCACACCGGGTCAAACCGCTGATCGCGCAGGAGAAGAAGCGCATCGCACGCGTGGTGGGCGACACCCCGATCTACGACGTGATCGTCGGCACCGACGAGGGCGAGGTGCGGTTGCGCAAGCTCAACTCGTACCTGATGAAGCTCCCCCGCAACATTTCCGCCGGCGCGGTCGGCCAGCTCGATCTGAAGCTCGCATCGCTCGCCACGCGCAGCCCGCAGGTGGGGCTGCCGAAGGGCCCGATGCCCGCCGGCGCCAAGATGCGCAGCATGCAGCGCATGACCCGCCGCCGCAGCAGTTGAATCGGACGCAGCAGTTGAGCGAGCCTCGCGCCGGGCGGTGACGCATCGACGGTGCGCCGACACCCGCAACCCGAACCGCTTATGACGTTATTCGTGCGCCGGGCCGGTGCGCGTCGCCAGCGGCATGATCCGGTCGGACCATAGGTGCCGCACGGCCGCCCGCAGCTCGCTCTCGTCGCCATGGTTCTCGATCACGGCATCGGCCAGCTCGCGCCGCTCGTCATCGGAGATCTGCGCCGCGATCCGCGCCCGCGCGTCCGCCTCGGTGAGCCCCCGGCGGATCAGCCGATCCACCCGCGCGGCCTCGTCCGCGACCACCGCGATCACCAGGTCGAACTCGGCCGCCTCCGTCCGCGAGCGCAGGATCGGGATGTCGTTGACCACCACCGCCCCGGGATCGCGGCGTCCCGCGGCATCCCGCAAACGCCGAAACTCCGCTCGCACCAACGGATGTGTGATCTCCTCCAGTCGGCGCCGGGCGGCCGCGTCGGCGAACACGATGCCGGCGAGCGCGCCGCGGTCCAGCGATCCGTCGGCTGCGAGCACGCCGTCGCCGAAGGCGTCCGCCACGGCCGCCAGCCCGGCCGTGCCCGGCGCCACCACTTGGCGCGCGAGCACATCTGAATCGATCACCACTGCACCGAGCTCCGCCAGCAGCGCGGACACGGTCGACTTCCCGGCGCCGATCCCGCCCGTGACGGCGACCGTCAGCATGTCGAGACGCCGCGGCCCTTGCCGAAAACCCGCGACACGCGACGCAACCTGCGAAAATTCACCACCCATGGACCGTACCGTTACAGGAAGCACACCCGCGCGTTGCGGTCAGCCGTAGCGCCTGCCTCCGAGGGGGATCCGTGCGCACATCGACGGCGACTATCGTCATACCGGGCCGTCATCGGGTCGGCGCGCCAGGGCTGACCCCGCTCACAGCCATGATCAACCTGCCGCGTCGAAGCCTGGTGCAGGCATGGCGGTATGTGGGCCGACACCGGCTCGGCAGGACCGCAGGACAGTCGCCCACACCGGCGCCGCGGCCCGCGCACGCCCTCTGAGCAAGAATGGCGCGCTCCCCCAGCCGCCTCGCACCCGCCCGTCGTTATGCCAGGTGCGCGAGGGCCGCGGTCGCGAGCTTCTGCAGCGCCCCGCTGAGCGCTGAATCGGCCACCACGCCGTTCGCGATCGCGATCGACACCGTCAGCGCACCGACCGGCATCACGAGCAGCCCGCCGTCCCGCAGCAGGATCTGCGCCTGATGCCCGGACACCGCCGCGGTCTGGGCGGTCGCGCCCTGCGCCGTCTCGGATTGCACGGTGACCGTCGTCTGCTGGGCGGCCGCCTCCGGAGTGGCGTACGCGGCGAGCGCCACCACGAGTTGCCGCGGTTCGGTAAGGGTGTCGGTGCCGTAGTAGCACTTGATCCGGCCGAGCATGTGCACGTCCGGGTTCGGAACATCCTCGAGGCGAAGTCCCTTGGCGGGCAACGACTTCCCCATGGATCGGGAGATATCAGCGTCGCTCAGGACGGTGGCGCAGGACGTGCCGAGCGCCGCGGTCGCCGCGGCCGCCTGCGGCCCGGTCGTGATGGTCGTCGCCGTAGTCGAGGTCGTTGACGTCGTCCCCGATGTGGTAGCCGTCCCGGTCGTTCCGGTGGTTGCCGTGTTCGCGCCCGGAGATGACGACGTTCCGCCCTGCGGGCCACCGGCCGTTCCGGTAACGGTGCCGCTCGGGAGCGCGTTCGGGTCCACGACGGTGATTCCCGCGCCGGTCGAACCGGTGCCCCCACCCGACGGATTTCCGGTCTCGGTGACCACCGTGGTCACCGTCCGCGGAGCTGTCGACGCGCCGCGCGAACAGCCGGTGACGGCGAGAGCGGCCACCATAGCAACAGTCAGACCGACCGCAGGCCAGCGGGACTGGGTGGAACGGGACTCGCGGCGGTGCATGCCCTCCACGGTAGCGAACCGCGCCGCGAGCGGTCCGTTCCCACGCCGCGCCGCCCCCTACGCACCGGCCCGCGGGCACAAGGCGCATGCCTCTGGCCCAGCCGAAAACAGCGCCCGCCGGGCGGAGCCCGCGAACAACGTCATACTCGAAAAACGTCATGCTCGAATGAGACGAAAACCGGGGCGACGAGACCAGCTCGCCGCCCCGGCATCAGGCGATCGGCACCGCGAAACGGCGCCGCGCTCTCACTCGTTCCCGGAGAGCCTCTCCTTCAACTTGGCGAGCGCCTCGTCGTCCACCAGGGAACCGCCGTGCGAGCCGCCCGACTCGCCGCCCGACGCCGACGAGTAGTTGCTCGGCGAGTCGGACGCGGCCGCAGCATCGTCGTCCAGCGCCTTCGCGATCTGCTTCTGGTGCGCCTCGTACACGGCATGCGCGTCGGTGTAGGCCTTCTCCCACGCGTCACGCTGCTGCTCGAAGCCCTCCAGCCACTCGCCGGACGCCACGTCGAAGCCTTCCGGCGGGATGAAGTTGCCCTGCTCGTCGTAGTGGTCCACCACGCCGTATTGGGCGCGCACCTCATCGAACTCGGCGCCGAGCGGGATGCCCTCGTTCGCCTGCTTCAGCGAGAGCGAGATGCGGCGGCGCTCCAGGTCGATATCGATGACGCGGACGAAGATGTCGTCGTCCACGTTGACCACCTGCTCCGGCACCTCGACGTGCCGGCTGGCGAGCTCGGAGATGTGCACCAGGCCCTCGATGCCGTCGAAGACGCGGACGAACGCGCCGAACGGAACCAGCTTGGTGACCTTGCCCGGCACGACCTGCCCGATCGCGTGCGTGCGCGCGAAGTGCCGCCACGGATCTTCCTGAGTCGCCTTGAGCGACAACGAGACTCGCTCGCGGTCCATGTCCACGTCGTGCCCCTCGACCGTGCCCTCCTGGCCCACCTCGACGTCCTCGTTCGGGTCGTCGTTGTGCTTCCCGGACAGTTCGGAGACGTGCACCAGGCCGTCCACCCCGCCCAGGTCGACGAACGCGCCGAAGTTGACGATCGA
>JAFIHI010000199.1 GCA_017848755.1 Nakamurella sp.
CAGTGTTGACTCAAAACTCGCCGCTCGACGGCCATATCGGCGGCGCTCCGCCCACCGCCAACCCGGGCCACGCCAGACGACGCCTTGTTCAACAGTCTCCTAGACGCCGCGGGCGGCTCGGTGGACGAGGTGGGCCGGGACGCGTTCGTCGGTCTCATCGCGGATCTGCACGATCGGCTGCGCGCGCTCCGTCCCGGGTCGCTGGACCGCCCGGCCGTGTGGTGGGCGCAGCGGCTGACCGACCCGCCCGCGTGGCGCGACGGCGCGACCGCGCTGCGATTCGTCGTCTCCTACGCGGAAGACGGCCGGGTGGACGGGCACGCCACCTATCGGGTGAAGTCCGGCGACGAGTCCGGCAACCCCGCGGGCGAGGCGCGGATCCGCGAGGTCGAGGCGGACTCGGCCGTCGGCTACGCGCGGCTGTGGCGGTACCTGGCGAACCTCGATCTGGTTCGGACGTTCTCCGTGCGGCGTGCGCCGCTCGACCATCCGTTGCAGTACCTGGTGGCCGACCCGCGGGCGATCGTGACCAGGCGGGAGGACGGTCTGTACGTCCGGCTGCTGGACGTCGCGGGTGCCCTCGCCGCCCGGCGCTACGCGGCGCCGATCGACATCGTCATCGAGGTGCGGGACGAGGTGCTGCCGGAGCAGGCGGGGCGGTACCGGGTACGGACCGAGCCGGCCGATCCGCACACCGGGCGTTCCGGCACCGCCGATGCCGAGAGCGCCGATGCGCAGGGCGGTCTCGGGGCGGACGTCGCGCGCGTCGACGCATCGCCGGATATGACGCTGTCCGTGCGAGAACTCGGTGCTGCCTACCTGGGCGGGACGTCGCTCGGTGCCCTGCACGCCGCCGGCCTGATCGACGAGCATCGCCCCGGGGCCGTGGCGCGGGCGGCCGCGGCGTTCCGATGGCCGATCGCGCCGTTCTGCGCCGACATGTTCTGACCGCGGCGTGGGCGTGCGCGCGTGGTGACGAGGGACTGCGGGCTGGTAGCGTGAGCACGTCGTCGATCCCTTGCGGGAGAGGCTCCGGGGTGTTGCAGCGCTCACCGGCCGATGCCGGAGGGCGCGAGTTGTGACCGCCGGGGACGCCGAAGGAGCAAGCGCCTCCCCGCCAAACTCTCAGGCCGAAAAACCGCGAGGGGAAGACACCTCTGGAAAGCGCCGTCGGGTAAGGCGCCGCTCCGTGGGCCGGGCGCCTGCGGAACGGGCCGGGCCCGCAGGCCGCCGACGGGGCAAGCGCGGGAACGGGTCACCGGGTGCTCACGGCATCGGCGTCCGCATCCGCGCGAAGCTCTCAGGTACCCATGACAGAGGGGGAGGGCGCACTGCCGCAACGACAGGGCACTGCGCACGAACCTCGTCATACCTGTTTCTCGGCACGATCCGGCGGAGGCCCCCTTCCATGACGACATCCCTCGAACAGACCACGGTGGGCGACAGCGAGTTCGCGGCACGGCATATCGGCCCCGGCGCGGCCGACCGTAGCCGCATCCTCGACGCGCTCGGGCTGCCCAGCCTGGACGCGCTCGCCGACGCCGCCGTGCCCCCCGCGATCCGCACCGCGCGGCCGCTGGAACTGGCCGGGCTTCCGGCGCCCTTGACGGAGGCGCAGGCACTGGAGCGGTTGCGCGAGCTCGCGGCGAAGAACACACCGATGGTCTCCATGATCGGCATGGGCTACCACGACACGATCACCCCCGGTGTGATCAAGCGGAACGTCCTGGAGAACCCGGCGTGGTACACCGCCTACACGCCGTACCAGCCGGAGATCAGCCAGGGCCGGCTCGAGGCGCTCCTCAACTTCCAGACCGCCGTCGCGGACTTGACCGGCCTGGATATCGCGAACGCGTCCATGCTCGACGAGGCGACCGCCGCGGCCGAGGCGATGACATTGGCGCGCAGGGCTTCTCGCTCCAAGTCGAACCGTTTCGTGGTAGACGCCGACACGCTGCCGCAGACCCTCGCGGTGATCGAGACCCGGGCCGCGGCGCTCGGCATCGAGGTCGTGGTGTGCGACCTTTCCGGGGAGCGCCGCCCGGACGGCGGCGAGGCTGCATCGGATGACGGGTCGATTGACAGGCCGAACTCCGGCGTGCTGCCCACCGACGATTTCTTCGGCCTGCTGGTCAGCTACCCAGCGGTCTCCGGCGCGATCCGTGACCACGCCGCGCTGGTGGAGGCGGCCCACGCCAAGGATGCGCTGGTGGTTGCCGCGACGGACCTGCTGGCGCTCACGCTGATCCGCCCGCCGGGGGAGTTCGGCGTGGACATCGCCGTCGGCTCCGCGCAGCGCTTCGGTGTGCCGATGGGCTACGGCGGCCCGCACGCCGGCTTCATGGCCGTGCGCTCCGCCCTGCAGCGCCAACTGCCCGGCCGGCTGGTCGGCGTCTCACACGACTCGGCCGGGCGCCCGGCCTACCGACTCGCGCTGCAGACCCGAGAACAGCACATCCGCCGCGAGAAGGCCACCAGCAACATTTGCACCGCGCAGGTCCTTTTGGCGGTGATGGCGTCCATGTACGCCGTCTACCACGGGCCGGCGGGGCTCAAGGCAATCGCGGAGCGGGTGCACGGACATGCCGTCGATCTCGCCGCGGGGCTTCGGGCCGCGGGCGTCACAGTGGTGCACCACACCTTCTTCGACACGGTGCGCGCGCACGTGCCCGGCCGGGCCGCCGCCGTGGTCGCCGCCGTACGCGAGCGCGGCATCAACATCTGGCGCGACGGAGATGACGGCGTTCAAGTATCCGTCTCCGAGACCACGACGACGCAGCAGGTAGCCGATGTCGTCAGCGCGTTTGGTGTCGCTGCTGTCGGTGGGAGTACCGGGGCGCCGGGCTCCTTCGGGGCGGATTCCTTCGCGGCTGATTCTTCTAGGGCACGGGCCTTCGGCGGCCAGGAGCGAACGTCGTCATACCTGACGCACCCCGTCTTCAACACGCACCACAGCGAGACCGCGATGTTGCGGTACATCCGGCGGCTCGCGGACATGGACCTGGCGCTGGACCGCTCGATGATCCCGCTCGGCTCGTGCACGATGAAGCTCAACGCGACGGCCGAGATGGAAGCGATCACCTGGCCGGAGTTCGCGTCCCTGCACCCGTTCGCGCCGCGCGAGGACGCCGCCGGGATCATCGAATTGATCGACGAGCTGGAGGGCTGGCTCGCCGAGATCACCGGCTACGCCAAGGTTTCGGTGCAGCCGAACGCCGGGTCGCAGGGGGAGTTCGCCGGGCTGCTGGCGATCCGGGCGTACCACCGCAGCCGCGGCGAGGCACATCGCGATGTGTGCCTGATCCCCGCGTCGGCGCACGGCACGAACGCGGCGTCGGCCGTCATGGCCGGGATGAAGGTCGTCGTGGTGGGGACGGTCGCCGACGGGCCGCGCGCGGGCAACATCGACATGGACGATCTGCGCGCCAAGGTCGCGGCGCACTCCGACAGCCTTGCGGCGATCATGGTCACCTACCCGTCCACGCACGGGGTGTACGAGGAGACCATCACCGAGCTCGCGCAGCTGGTGCACGCGGCGGGCGGGCAGGTGTACGTCGACGGGGCGAACCTGAACGCCCTGGTGGGGCTCGCCCGGCCGGGGGAGTTCGGCGGCGACGTCTCGCACCTGAACCTGCACAAGACGTTCTGCATCCCGCACGGCGGCGGCGGGCCGGGTGTGGGGCCGATCGCGGTCCGGGAGCACCTGGCTCCGTTCCTGCCGGGCCATCCGCTGGCCGATCTCGGGCGGCGCGCCGTGGCGGACGGCGGGGTCGGGGCGATCGCGGCGGCGCCGTACGGGTCCGCGTCGATCCTGCCGATCTCCTGGGCGTACATCGCGATGATGGGCGCCTCGGGGCTGCGGGAGGCGACGCTCACCGCGGTGGCGGCCGCGAATTATGTCGCCCGGCGGCTCGACGCGTTCTACCCGGTGCTGTACACAGGGGCCGGCGGGCTGGTCGCGCACGAGTGCATCCTGGATCTGCGCGGTATCACGCACGATACCGGCGTGACCGTCGACGATGTGGCAAAACGCTTGGCGGACTACGGGTTCCACGCGCCGACCATGTCTTTCCCGGTGGCTGGCACGCTGATGGTGGAGCCGACCGAGAGCGAGGACCTGGCGGAGCTGAACCGGTTCTGCGACGCGATGATCGCGATCCGTGGCGAGATCGACCGGGTGGCTGCGGGCGAGTGGCCCGCGGACGACAATCCGTTGGTGAACGCGCCGCACACCGCGGCTTCGCTGGCCGGTGAGTGGTCGCACCCGTACTCGCGGGCCGAGGCCGTGTTCCCGGAGTTCCCGGGCGGGCGGGTCGACCCGGCGCACAAGTACTTCCCGCCGGTGGGACGCATCGACGGCGCCTGGGGGGATCGGAACCTCACCTGCTCCTGCCCGCCGATCGAGGCGTTCACCGGCTGACGGCTCTCGCCGCTGCGGGGTGGTGTGCACCGAATACGCCCCGCCCCGAACGGCGTCATGAAACGTCATGGGCGGTGACAGCGACGTGAGGACCTACGAGGCCGAGAGTCACGCACCCAAGGTGAGCAGATCGGTGATCTTCTGCGCGAGGTTCGCCATGTCCGGCGCCGGGATGTACTCGCCGCCGCCCGCGGCCGCGATATCCGTGTAGGCCGCGACCGGAACGGCTGTACCCAGGCCGATCACGTCCAGGCGGACCTTACTCTTGACTGCGCCGACCGAATCGAGCACCATCCGGCGCAGGGTTCCTGGGGTCTGGTCCGCGCCGCTGGTGATCAGGATCACGCGGTTCTGTCGACCGGTGACTCCGGCCTTGGCGGTCTTCGGCAGGGCCTCCATCAGGGCCCCGTACGCCCAGCGATCACCATCCGGCTTCAGGCTCGCGATGGTGTCGGTGAGCGCCTTCGACCGCAGCTCCGTCACCGGCGTGGTCGAACCGGGGATGGTCGTGGTGATCTTCTCGTTGATCGGCCCGGTGGGGACGATGTCGGGGAACCCGCTCGGGGGGTACACGGCGCCATCGGAGTAGACCCACAGGCCTACGCGGTTCGTGATCGGCCCGTCGACGACCTTGGGCAGTGCCTTCTTCACCCATTCCATGAGCGTCGATCCGCCGTCGGTCGCGCTCATTCCGGACGAGGTGTCGATGATCAGGGTGAGGACCGGCCCGGTATCCGACGGGCTCGGCGTGCTGGGCGCGGTCGTGGTGGTCGGGGTGGTGGGGGCTGTGGTGG